>JAUVCD010000259.1 GCA_030590865.1 Myxococcales bacterium
CTATGAAAATAGGCCTGTTTCTCGTTTGCTCACGACTCGGCACGCCTTCTGCTAACAACTCGTACGGACTGTCACCATGGCAATGAGTCCATCTCACAGAGTCACCGAACCCACGAATAAGAGCTTGGCCCGCCGTCGCAAGCGGCTGCTGCAGGGCTTCACGCTCGTCGAATTGCTGGCGGTCGTGGCGATGATCGGCATTCTGGCCGCTCTCGCCATCGTCGGGTATCGGCGCTATCTCAACGCGTCCCATTCTGGTGACGCCAAGGTCATCATAGGGGCCATCCGGGTGGCGGAGGAGAGCTACCGCGCCGAGACCCTCAGCTATCTGGGTTGCTCTGCCGACTTTGCTCTGGCGAGTCTCTACCCAGCTACGCCCACCGGCGCGCGACGACACTGGGTCAACAACAGCCACGGCAAGGTTGCTTGTTGGCGGTTGCTGAACGTGGTGACTGATTCGCCTACCCGTTATGGCTTTGCGGTCGTCGCGGGCGCGGCGGGGGCCACGGTACCCCAACCGAGTCTTTCCCAGGCGGTGGCCTGGACAACGCCGACCGAGCCTTGGTACGTCATCGAGGCTCGGGGGAACAATGACGCTGACACCGTTTATTCGACCTTCGTGTCCTCGTCGTTCAACGGTGAGATCGCCGTCGAGCATGAGGCCGAGTAGCGGGTCGAGCACCATCTCGAGCCCCGGTGATTTTTTCTGCGCCCGCGGTCATCGCGAGCTAGATTGACGCTCATGGCGCGGGCCCGAAGCGCAGCGGAGATAGCGGTCGTCATCGCAGTGGGCGGGAGCGTCCTGGCCGTGGCCGTGCCGAGCTTCCTTCGCAATCTCAGCTTTTCCAAGCTGAGCGAGCCGATCGATGGGCTCAGTCTGCTGGTCAGCAACGCGGTGGCCTATTCCAATGGCCGCCCTCAGAACATCAGCTTTCCCCCGTCAGCGCCTTTGACGCCCGCCGAGGTGCCGCGCGGCGTGGTTGCCGAGGATCCCGCCGATGCCTGGAACCACCTCACCTGGCGGTCTTTGAATTTCCAGATCGAGCGGCCCCACTCTTTCTCCTTCAAGTTCGACAGCGCCCTCGATCCCCAGTCAGGGGTCATGCGTTTCGTGGCAGCGGCCCATGGTGATCTCGACGGTGACGGTGTGTTGTCTACCTTCGAGGTGAGGGGTGAGCGGGTGCCGGGAGCGGATGCCCGCGTGCTGCCAGGGATGTTCGTCGATCGAGAGGTGGAATGAGCCGTCGCAATCGTGAGCTGCTCGGCACCTTTCTGTTGGTGTTTGCCGCCGTGATGGCGGTGAGCACGGTGCGCCGTCACCTCTTCGCGACCCACAAGCTCGTCAAGGAGAAGCAGGACGTCTATTTTCTGCCGGCCCCAAAGCAGGTGGTGATTCTGTCCTTGGGCTACAAGGCTGCGGTGGCCGACATCTTGTGGGCCCATGTGATGGTCTCTCAGGGGCTCCACTCTTTCCAGAACCGCCGGTTCGATAACCTGCTCTTGCTCTACGATGCCATCAACGAGCTCGATCCCACCTGGCGCTCGCCTTATCTCTTTGCCGACGCGCTGATCACCTTTCAGTCCGCCGTGACGCCCTACGAGGAGGTGGTCAGGGCACGGGAGATCTTGGAGCTTGGGGTCAAGCATCTGCCTTACGATGCCGAGATCTGGCTGAACCTCGGTCAGTTCGTGGCCTTCGTGGCACCTAGCAGTTACCTCTTCGACCAACCCGAAGTCGCGGCCCGTTGGCGCACCGAGGGGGCCCGCTACCTGGCCACGGCTGCCGAGTTGAGCGGCGATTCGTCGCACATCGGCTGGCAAGCTCTGGGTGGCGCCAACGTTTTAGCCAGGGCTGGCGAGCTAGACGCAGCGATGCGCTTCTGGCAGCGGGCCTATGCCGTCACCGACGATGAGGAGCTACGGGCAGACATCCGGCAAAAAATCGAAGGCTACGCGGCCGAGCTCCATCAGGAGAAGCTCGCCAAGCGATTCGAGGCCTACCGAGAACGAGATGACGCGTTCAAACAGCTCGTCGTCGGTGAGCTCCCCTTCATCCGTCGCAACGCTGCCTTGGCTCTCGGCCCGCCGCCCCAACCCCATCGGTGCGCCGGCCTGCCTGGGGATCCAAGGCCCGAGTGCGCGACCACCTGGTACGACTGGGCGCTTCGGTACCAACGGGCTCATCGCCCCTAGTGGGGCCTGAACTGTCCCG
Source organism: Myxococcales bacterium (assembly GCA_030590865.1). GTDB lineage: Bacteria > Myxococcota_A > Polyangia > Polyangiales > Polyangiaceae > JAPYTK01. Next base: position 2,213 of record JAUVCD010000259.1, read on the forward strand.
GCTCTGAGAGCGGTAGTGCGTCTGCGATGGCGTTAGTCACGGCTACTGCCGTAGGGGGATGGCATCCTGAGTGCCTTCGACTATGTTCCCAGAGACATCTCGTCATCGAGGCGCACCATCCGGCGTCGTTCAAAGGCAGGACGGGGGACTTTGAATCCTCTAATCGTGGTTCGAATCCACGCGCCGGAACCAGGCTGAACCGAGTCCACGGAACTCGACGGAGCGGGCGGGGCAAGGGCAGTCAGCCAAGCGGGCTCAACGCTCCTTGGGACGGAGGAGACGATGGGATACCGTGACCAGCTCGAGGCGGCACGTGCGCGTGTGTCCAACCTCCAGGAGCAGGTAGCCGAGCTGGAGCGTGAGGTCGCCACCTACAAGGGCGTCGCTGTTCAGCGAGCGAAGGGGAGGGTGTCGTCGTCCGCGCTGTCGCTCAGGCGAGAGATCGGCAAGCTCAAGAAGGAGAGCCGCAAGCGGATAGACGAGCTGGACAAACAGCTAGACGAGCTGGACAAACAGCTGTCCGAGAAGCAGCAGGAGGAAGACAAGTGGCGCAAGCGCTGCGGCGAGCTCGAGCAAGTGCTGGGGGGCGCCAGCCTGCCGTCTCTGATCGATCACAATCGCAGCCGGCCTGTGCTCGACATCGGCGGTTACGACGCTCCAGCCCAGTGCCCACAATGCCTGCAGCGCGGCGAGAGAGTCATGCTTCGCCACGCTCCGGTCCCGCTCAGCTCGGAGCTAGCAACGGAGCTCGAGGGCGTGCTGTGTCCGCGCTGCGCCTACTTCGGTTTGTTGCGCACCTGACGGCGAACGACCGTTGAGCGCTTTTCGATCGTCTTGCGGTGCTTCTTGGCGCCACGGTTGCTGGTGATGGGTTGGTCCCGAGCTTCGCGACGACCTATGTGCCCTCGAATCACCGAAAAGAGTGGATTGGTGGTGCGACCCAAACGGGGTCACGGGCCCAAGTGCAGCATTTCGGTGATTCGAACGGGGATAGCGCAAATAGGCGTGAGCGCCTGGGCTCGGCCTATCTGACAGGATTGTTGTCGCTTCCGCTTCCTCCCCGCGCACGCGCTCGAGAACGACCCCGAGCCAGAATTCTTGCTCGAGGTCGGGTTCGTAAGCGTCCCCTCGAGCCCTCGAGCCCTCGAGCTTCGATCTCGCGCCTCTGTCGGAAGCGGGGCCGAGCGGGGGTTGGTGCCCGTGGGGGAAGGGGGCTGGTGTTGTCGCTTCCGCTGATGCCAACGGCCCACGGTTCGGCTACGCTGCGAGGAGTGCCCGGATCAGGGGATGGCGCCCGCGTTGCCGAAGCGGCCTTCGTGGCAAGGCTCAAGGCCCGCGACGAGGCCGCCTTTACAGAGCTGATGGAGCTGTACCAGCGTCGTGTGTTCGCGCTGGTCTTCCGGATGCTCGGCCGACGTGCTGAGGCCGAAGAGGTGACCCAGGAAGCCTTCATCCAGGTGTTCAAAGCCATCGACTCGTTTCGTGGTGACGCCAAGCTGTCGACCTGGCTCTTTCGCGTCGCTGTGAATCTGAGCAAGAACCGGATGAAATACAACGCCCGCCGAGCCAGCGCTGGGCATCGCGATCTGGAGAGCTATGCCGAGCGCAGCTCGCTCGAGCAGGCCGCGGGGGTCAGCGTGGGGAGCGTCGAGCGTCCTGACGAGATGGCCGTCGGAAGGCAGCTCGAGCAGATCGTCAAGACGGCGATCATGCAGCTCGAGCCGGATTTTCGTCAGCTCGTGATCCTGCGGGACGTCGAGGACTTGAGCTATGAGGAGATTGCCGAGGTATCTGGTTTGCCCCGAGGCACCGTCAAGAGTCGGATCCATCGCGGCAGGAGCCAATTGCGCGCCCGGGTGGAGCGGATGGTCGGCGAGAAGATCGGGAAAGGGAAGGGGCCATGAGTAGTGATCGGCCAGCTGCGCCCCCGGAACGCGAAGGGCTCGAAGGCAGCGAGGCGTCTGTCAGTGACGAGTTGCCGGGCGATGGCGACCTAGGGGAGCATGAGCTGGGTAGCGAACATGCAGAGCCCGACGAGGAGCCCGGGTTGACCGATGACGGCTCGGAGGACGATCCGTCAGACCTGGACGATGTGGATGTCAGAGATCTCTTGCGCAAGGCTCTTTCGCCGCCGTCGGATGCCAAGGCACCAAACATCTCCGAAGTCGTCCAGCGTCGGATCCGCGAACGGTCGGAGGGGCGCTACTTCACGACCCGCTGGAGCACCTCGTCAGCCCCTGGGGCGACGTTCCTGATCACGAGCTTGCTGATGCTCTTGGTCGTGGTGCTCGCCTGGTTGTTCCTGTCACCGACAGGCTTCGAGATCCTCACCAAGTAGACTGCCCGGCGCCAGCAGCGGTGGCCGTGTCAGCCCGCAGGTGCGGGCTGAGTGCTGGGCTCTAGCCCGCGTCGGCCCAGCGCACCAACACCGCCGTGATGTTGTCTGGGCCGCCGTTGGAGTTGGCCTTGGCGATGAGGGCAGAGGTCATTTCTTTGATGTCGCCCGTTGCCGCCCGCATGACCTCTTCGATCTCGTCGTCTGTCGCTGGGCCGGCGAGTCCATCGGAGCACAACAGGAAGGTGTCGCCGACCTCGGGGATCTCGAACCGGGTGTCCACCTTGACGGTGTCCTTCATCCCCAGCGCCCGCACGATGACGTTCTTGTGGGGAAAGTTCTCGATCTCCTCGGCCGTCAGCCGCTTCATCTTGATGTAGTCGTTGAGCAGCGAGTGGTCCTCGGTGAGCGGCTCGAGCTTGCCGGCTCGAAAGCGATAACAACGACTGTCACCGACGTGGGCGATGAAGACGCCATCCTCGGCGGCGAAGAGACCCACGAAGGTGGTCCCCATCCCGCGCTTCTTGCCGTCTCGCTGGGCCGACTCGTAGATCCGCAGATTGGCGAGCTTCACGCTCGTGATGAGGCGGTTCTCCTCGTAGCCCCTGGACCGGTCCATCTTGTACGGCCAGGTTCGCTCCGGGTCGTCGGTGGTTTCGGTGAGGAAGTCATGCATGGCATCGATGGAGAGTTTCGAGGCCACCTCGCCCGAGGCATGACCTCCCATACCATCTGCCACCATGTAGAGACCGAACTCCGGCATCAACGCGAAGTTGTCCTCGTTATGGTTGCGCTTCCGGCCGACGTTGGTTTCGCCGGCAACTTCGATTCGGACTTCGTCTGCCACGGGGGTCTATCGTGTTAGAAACAGCTGAAATTCGACCAATCCTAGGTCGAAGTCTGCGGCGTCGCCAGTGTTTACTGGTTTGGATGTCATCGAAGTAGACAGCCGGCCCCGATTGGGGCATTCAACCTGACCCATGAGCGCCCAGGAGCAAGGTCCGAATGAGAGCGGCTCAGCCGCGTTTGACGGGGCAGCGAGCCACGGTCATGAGGTCTTCGACGCCGAGCCGGTGCAGGACCTCGCCGAGGGCGAGCCCCGCACGCCGTTGTGGCTCCCAGCGGTCGGAATCGGCCTGTTTGTGCTGTTTGGGCTCTACCTGGCGCTAGGCGACGATGACGAGGCGTCGACGGGCGCTGCCGCCCCCAGCGCGTCAGCGACGGCTGCCAGGGCTGGCGCTAGCGCCCCAGCGACTAGGCCGGCCGAGCCTCTCGGCGGGGCGGCGCAGCGGAAAGCCCGGGACCCCAGAGTGCCGGCGGACGTCCGGCGAATTCGGGAAGGGCTGCGCAAATCTCGGGCTGGGGAGCCGGCTCGGGGGACAGCGGGACGGGAAAAGCCGGTACCGAAGCCCCACGTCCACAAACCTGGCGACGTTCACTAGGCCAGCATTGGAGGAGCTCATGAGCGAATCCGGCGCTCGTCTGGCGCCCATCGCCGTGGTGGGGACGGGAACCATGGGCCGTGGCATCGCGCAGCTCTGCGCAGCTGCTGGCTACCGGACGCGGCTCTGCGACGTGGACATGGCCACTGCGGAGGGGGCCGTCGAGGGGATTGCGAGCTCACTGCAACGCCGTGTCGCCAAGGCCAAACTCTCCGCTGCAGAGCGCCAGGCAACGCTCGACCGGCTGATGGCTTGCGATGACTTGACCGTGGCCGTCGCTGAGGTCGGCATCGCTATCGAGTCGGTACCTGAGCGTCTGGATCTGAAGCTCCAAGTCCTCACCAAGGTGCGTGACGCCGCCCCGCCTGACGCCATCTTGGCGTCCAACACCTCAGGCTTGTCGATCACCGAGCTGGGTCGTCGGCTCGATGCTGGCTCTCGGATTCTGGGGACTCACTTCTTCAACCCGCCGCCTGCCATGCCCCTGCTGGAGCTGGTGCGGGGGATGCACACCGCGAAGGCCACCATCGAGCGCGGCCTAGCCCTTGCTGCCGAGCTGGGCAAGACGCCGATCGTCGTCAACGACTCGCCGGGCTTCGCGACCAGCCGGCTGGGACTGGCCATTGGGGCCGAGGCGATTCGCATGCTCGAGGCGGGCGTGGCCTCGGTACAGGACATCGATCGGGCCATGGAGCTCGGCTATCGCCATCCCATGGGGCCCCTCAAGCTCGGCGATTTGGTGGGCCTGGATGTGCGCCTGGCGATTCTCGAGCACCTCTACCGAGAGGTTGGCGATCAATTTCGTCCGCCCACCCTGTTGCGCCAGATGGTGCGCGCAGGCTGGCTCGGCAAGAAGACCGGCCGAGGCTTCTACCGCTGGACCGACGAGGGCCCAGTCCCCACCGATCCCCGCAGCTAGCCGCGCTATTTCTTCTTCTTCGCCCGTTCCTTCTCGTTGTTCTGGATCAGGATCCGCACGGCGCCATAGTCCTTCTCACGTTTGACCCGTGCGTCGACCTGCTTCTGGCGCTCACCAGCGGTCGCCTGATAGTTGGGAACCTTCGGGTGGCCAGTGAGAAATGCGCCATAGGCGGTCCAGGCTTCTTTCACGGTGGCCCACTTCTGGGCCAGGGCGTCCAGCGAGCTTCCCGGGGCGTTGTCCGCTCCTGGGGCGGTGTTGGCCTGCTGCTCCAGTAGGTCTGAGCGGCCGAACAGCATTTTGGCCTGTACCCCCTCGGTTCCTTGCTTGGTCCCCCCGTCTTTGGTGGCTTGCAAGGCAGCCTCGAGGTTGCTCTTGGCCTGTTGGGCTTGAGCCATCAGGACGTAGGCGAGCATCTTTCCGGGCTCCAGGTTGATGGCCCGTTGGAACGCGGCCACCGCCCCGTCCAGATCCTTGCCAGTGAAGGCTTCTCGGCCCTTGGCCAGCTCCTCATTGTAGGGGCTGATGCCGGTCTGCCCTTTCGGGTCGCGGCGAATTTTTTTGGCGCTACCGTCAGCCTTGGCCGGCTGGGCAAAGGCCGTCGCGGTCGGTGCGGTGAGACCCATTGCGAGGGTCACGAGCAGGGCGAGCTTTCGCATGGCGCTAGCTTAGCGCACTCGCCTGCATTTCTCAGCTGTCCTTCGACTTGCCGCCGAACAGCTTGCCCAATAGGCCCCCTCCGCCGCCCTTGCCGTCAGTGCCGCCCTTTCCATGGCGTCGATTGTGGAGGCGGACCTCCCGCGCTGCATCGATGTTGCGAGGGTTGAGCTCTGACACCTTGCGGAAGTCGCGGATGGAGAGCTGTGCCTGGCCTGACCGCTTGAGTAGCTGGGCGCGGTAGAAAAGCGCCCGCCCGAAGTCGACCGCCTCCTCGAGGACCTGGTCGAGCATCCCGATTTGGGTCTGGTAGTGGGAGGAGGTCTCGCCGGGCGGGATGGCAGGCGGCAGTCCCAGCAGGGTGGCATCGACCCAAGCGAGCAGAGCGCGGTACTCGGGCTGCTCGGGATCGGCTTCCACCGCTTGACTGATGAGGGACTTGGCGGCTGAGTAATCCCCCTTCTTGAACACCACCTCGCCCTTTTGGAACAGGAGCGCCGAGTCGACGACTCGCTCGACCAGCTCTCGGTCCTTGGCGGTGCCACCGCCTGACTTGACCAGGGCGTCGTATTCGAGTCGTTTCTGCGGATCGTTCAGTGTTTGGTAGGCGTCGTTGACTCGGGCGAACACCTTGGCCACCAGCGCTTTGAGGTCCTGGACATCCGCTGGCAGGCGGTCAGGGTGCCAGGATTTCACGAACTGAAAATAGGCGGCCTGGATGGCGTCGGGTTTGACCGTCGACTCGAGTCCCAAGATCTCGTAGTTCGTCAGGTTGTCGATAGCAGCGGCACGTTCTTCGATATCGGTGCGACTGGGGCCCTTGCGAGGGGCGCTTGGTTTCGGTGGTGTTTCCGGGGCAGTCGGAGCAGCCGCTGTGGCCTGCGGCTCGTCGGCTGGGGCCTGGGCGACGCCGGCCTCGGGCGGCTTGCCGCGTCGCGGCAGCGGTTGAGCAGGGTTGCTCGGGCGGCTGGCACTGGGTTGCCCACGACCGGTCGTCGTGCCCCGTCGTGGCGGTGGCCGCTGGACGCTTGCCGTGGCAGCAGGACCAGCCGAGAAAGCGCTCCGGCCATCGTCCGAGCCGCCTTGGGCTTGTTCGACGACTCGAACGTGGCGCGCAGCGGTGACCGGTCCCGCGCCACTCGGAGCGGCACCGGGAGTGTCATCCACCGCTGGCTGGGCGGGGCTGGGCGGCGGCGTTGGCCGCTGCGCGGCAGGCGGCGGTTTCGGGCTCTGAGTGGGGGGCGGCGAGGCTGGTGTCCCAGGGGTTAGTCGGCTGGCTTTGGGAGGGACGACACGGGGCTTGTCGTGCCCCACCGGCAGTCGGCCCTGGTTGCCTAGCTTCAGGCAGCGAGTGACGACCAAACCGTAGACCGTGAGCTTGACGACCTGGTCCTGGGCCACCTTCTGTGTGAGCAACTCTGGCAGAGTGTGTGGCCGAGCGCGCAAGACGTCGACGACGCTTCGCTCGTGATCTTTCAGGGAAAGGCGGGGCAGATCCGCTTCTCGCGCCACCCGCAGAGGCGCCTGCCCGAGCCGGTTCAGTGTTTGGTCCACCAGCGGGTGGTGAGCCATCAACCGAACACCGGCCATCACCAACATCAAAGGCTCGGCTGGGGTGAGATCCGACCCTCCGTAGCGGTCCAGCAAGTTGACTCCGTCGTAGTGGGCGTAGGCCGTGGCAGGCGGCAGCATGAGCATGTGGCCAATCTTGCGCACCAGCTGCCAGGACAACGCGGCGAGTAGCGATTGCTGATCCAACGCGCCCTGTTCGACCAGATACTGCCCATGCAACTGGCCAGACTTCGAGATGGCCATGAGGCTCTGCTGAACGGTATTGCTGGCCACCAACCCCAGTTCCAACAGCACGTGGTCGAGAGGCGATATCATGTCCGAGCAGCGGACCTTGGACGGCACTCCTTCGTCAAAAAAGATGAAGTGACGCGCTCCGTCGGGCGTCAGCAGTAGCGTCGTTCCAGTCAGCCGTTGATCAAGCACATAGACGAGAAGATGGGCGAGGGGTGTCTTGCTCAGCTGGCTGTGTGCCTTGGGGCTCCGGCCCTCGAGCTTAGCTCGCAGCCATTCGCCTTCAGCGGCGATGGCCGCCTTAGCCAGCTCGAGGGGGGCCGGCGCCGAGGCCGGGGCCTGTGCGGCTGGTGATGGTGCGGCCGGTGACGGTGCAGTTGGTGGCGGGTCTGGTGGTGCCTCTTGTCCAGAGCCCTTAATCCGGCGTACCGGTGCCATGGCCATCGGTGCAGAGTCGGCCGCCGGTGGTGGCTGGCCAGCTGGCTCCTCGCCGGTGCGTTTCATGCGGCGTACCGGTGCCATGGCCATCGGCGCGGCCTCTGCCGCTTCTGTCGGCCCTGCCGCTTCTACTGGCTCTGCGGTGGCCTGAGTCGGCGCCGGCTGTGCCTTTGCTGGCGTGGGCGCGTCGTCGGTGTGCTCATCCTTTGAATCATTGAGGCTGCCCTCGAGCAGCTCGGCGAGCGGCATGGGCATCGCCTCGATGGAATCCCGTCGCTTGACCGCGCGACGAGCCGTACCGGCATCCGACGGGCTGTCGGCCCGTGGCGACTGTTGGAAGAATAGCGACGCTAGCTGATCGCCCTGGCGGCCTGCGAAGACCGCGGTGGCTTCGTCTTCCTCTGCCCCTTCCTCGGCCTCCCCATCGTCCTCAAAGGCCCCTGCGGGTGCACTGAGTACATCTCTGTTGGCCTGACCGGTGGTCGCGGCGACGGGCTCTGCGGAGAGCGGCTCTGGGGTCGGTGCCGACGGGGGCAGGGGTGGGGCAGCAGGCTCTGCGGGACCCTCAGCTGCGCCGAGCCCGTCGTCGTCTGCCGTCGGTCGCAACAAGTCGGTGGGCAGGTCGACCTGGGGCGGGGCAGCCGGGCTGGCAGCAAAGGGGCTCTGACCGAAAATGGCATCTTCCGCCTTCGAAGCGGCGCTGGCCGGCGTTGCGGGCGCTGCGGGCGCTACGGGCGCTGCGGGCGTTGCGGGCGGAGCCTCGATCGGCTGCACCGCAGGGGGAGTGGCAGGCCCTTGCGCAGGTGGCGTGGTCATGGATGGAGCTGTGCCGGTCCGCGGCGGCGAGCTCGTCGCTCCACCCGCCGGTTGGGCGGGAGCTTGGTCGACCTGGGTGCCGTCACCGATCTCCATCACGTGTACGACTTGCGGTGCGTTGGGCAGGTCGCTCAGCTGGGCGAGGTCGAGCTCGGCGCCATGGGCGATGGCACCGCCCATGGCGTCCATCACCGGCCGCACTACCGGCAGTGCGAAGTGGAGCGGCTCCGGTGATGTGCGCACCACCTGAGCAATCTCTCCGCTCGCTAGCCGCACCAGCGATCCTGTGGGGAATAGGCCCAGCGCCCCGAGCAGCAGTCGGATGGACGTCCGATCGGCCTGATCGCTCGCTTCGCGCAGCATCTGGCACAAACTCTGGTCTGCCGTCCGTTCTGCGTGTGGATCGGCGAGCAACCCGATGAAGCGGCGCGCCGTGGCGACGATCCGAGCGTGAATGGTCGGCATTCGCAGCCCGCCATAGCTCGGCTTGGCCTCGGCGCGGTGGGTGAGGCTCAGCGCTTCGTAGAGCAGCACCGTGTGCTTCATCGCCACGTCGCCGAAGCCACCGATAGCCCAGCTGAGCGCGGCAGTGCCAGCCGGGAGCTCACCTAATTGATCTTGTCCGAGCCGCGGCATCGCCATGCCGACCCGCCCCTCTCCCATCGGGCCGGTGCCAGCTACGCGGGGGATGCCGATGTCGAACAGCAGCGCCGCCATCGCGAGGCGCGCCAGCATGCGCTTGTCGCTCTCCAGCTGCCGGACCATCCCCAAAGTGACGAGCGCCGAGTTGACGGCCCGGCCGGCGTGCTCGTGCCGCACGTTGTGGATCGCCATCTTGCCAAGAAACGCGGGGGTTTCGACGGCGCCGAAATCGGCTAGCTGTTGCGCCACCCGGCGGACGCCCACCGGGAGGCGATACTCGCCCCGCTGGATGGCTTCGATGAACCGTCGCATCACCACTGTGGCGGTGGCGTAGACCTTCACGAGCATCTCTTCAGGCGGCAGGTCTTCCTCTCCGGGACGACGCCCCGGAGGATTGCCGCGCCGCAATCGGATGCGGGCATATTGCACCTTGGCTGGTGATGGCCCCACCCGTCGCACCGCGTCACGCACCGCCTCTTGAAACTTCCGCAGATCGTCGATCGGCACGTCGAAGCCGATGGCGATCTCGTCGATGCCAAAGGGACGCAGTGCGTTGCCGAGCTCGAGCGCCGCCGAGTAAACCGTTCGCCCAGCGCGCAAGAGCCGTCCGCCGATGAACACCGATTTATCGGTGAAGAACATCTTGGGATTGACGCCGATTCGCTGTCCGTAGGCGGCGACGGCCTGTTGAGTCATCGTGAGCGCCCGAATCTGGGCCTCGTTGTCACTGGCATAGAGCGT
>JAUVCD010000014.1 GCA_030590865.1 Myxococcales bacterium
CCCCGTGCCCGACCTGGTGAATCCTCCCTTAGAGGCCGACCATCAGCACAGTAGCTGCCATTTTGACTGCCCATGCCCCATCAATCGGGCCGGGCCGCACGACAGCGTGACCGTGCCGAGGGGCGGCTCATCGGACCGCGCCGAGGCCCCAAGGGATGTGATCAATCATGAGCCTGGCGGGGCGAAGGGCGCGCGAGCCCTTCGCGAGCGCCTCCTGTTGGCCGACTAGCGTCTTTTCTCGAGGTTTTTCAAAAACCCCGGGGCCCCACCCCAAAACCGCTTTGCGCGAAAAAGGGGGGGCGAGCCAGCAACCAGCTCATCGAGCGAACCCAAACTGGGCGTTAGGGAACAAGGTCTGGCCCCTCAATCCTCGCAGCTCATCCATGACCTGGAGCACGAGCCAGTAGGGTGTGTCGTAGGCTGCTGAAATGACCACGCCGGTTTCCTTCGGGAACTCACGCTTGATGCGGCCGAGGCAGGTGGCGAGGGCGTTAAAATCGTGGTGGGTCTGCTGCTTCGGTATCGTTACCGATGGGCCAAGCTCGCGGCACCCGCTGGCGATTGCGCCAGCACGGGTCTTGATAGCGATGCCGGCCTCACCGATGAGCACCGTCAGGGCGAGGGCCCGAGGACTACGAAGGGCTTCGAAGGGAGGGGTGGCCGAAGGCAGATCGAGCGGCGCGGGCTCCTTCTTCTCAGCCGCCTGCTCTTCGGTGCCCTTCATTGCCATCAAATGGTAACGGCCGATGCCGCTCTGCCCGAGCGTGTAGAGGACCTCCAGGAGGACTCGGTAGGGCGTGGCTTCATCGGCGATGACGACCGCCTCACCGGTGGAATCGCCAGCCGTTCGCCAGCTGGCGAGGCGACGCTTTCGCTCCAGCTCGACGATCCGCTGCAGGCGCTGGGACAGGGGCTCGATGAGCAGGCTGCCGGGCTTGCCGCCTTCACTCTGAGTCGCGATCCCCGAGCGGATCTGTTCGGCCCGGCTGGGCATCTTCAGGACCGGCTCGCCCTCGTCGCCGACCAGCATGGCTGACGTGCTGATCACCAGGATGATGGCGTCGTCCCTCGGGTCGCCGCCTGACCCCTCCTGCTTGCTCCGCAGACACTGGCCCGAGCTTTCGTCAGCGTCGCAGTAGCGATGCTGCGTGCAGCCCTCGCTCTGCTGGCAATCGGCATCCTTGCCCGCTCTGCACCGGCCATCGATCAGCGCGCACTGACCGAGCTGACGGCAGGCGCGGGTCTTGCGACAGTCTGCCGCTGCGCAGGTCCCCTCGGCGTGCCGGGTGCATAGGTCGAGATCTTTGCAAGCCTCGCTGTTCCGACAGTCCGCATCTTTGGCAGCGGTACAGCGCTCCTCTTGGGCCGTGCATTGACCCAGCCGGCGGCAGGCCTCGAGAGGTGTACAATCAGTGTCCTTGGTGGCGATGCAGCCGCCGTCCTTGGGCGTGCAGCGACCGTCCTCCTTGCAGGGGTTGCGGAGGGCATGCTGGCGATTGCAGTCGGCCCGCGTGGTGGCGCCGAGGGTGCATCGTCCTTGGGTGGCGGCACAGCTTCCGTCTGCTTTGCACACCACGCTCTGCTTGCAGTCCTCGTCCGTGGCGGCGACGCACTCGCCGCCTTTGGCCGTACAGAGACCGGCAAAAGCACATTGATCGTGCTGCAGCGAGCCGTGTTTCTTGCGGCAATCGGCGTCCTGGCTGGCGCTGATGGTGCACCGCTCCGCCACCGCCGCGCAGAAGCCGAGCTTGTCGCAGATCCCGCTCTTCAGGCAGTCCTCGTGCTTACCAGCAATGCACTTTCCGTCCGCCGATGCGGTGCACAAGCCCAGCGAACGGCAGCCATCGGCATGTTGGTCTTGCCGACAGCGGAGGTCGCCCGCTTGTTGGGTCAGGCAGGTCGACCCGAAGCAGACGAGCCCAGCCCGGCAGTCTGCCGTCTGCTTGCATGGGTTTCCTGCGCTGGTTTTGCAGCCCCAGAGGGTGACCAGTAGCAGCATCCCCAAGACCTGAATGACGAGCTTGGGGGCAGAAGGGTGCATGGCCAGTGACGCTCCAGGGGTGGTTGTCGCCGTTGTTGCCGCGGCGATCGGCCCGCTGGGCGTTGGCGGTCCGTAGCCCCAAGCAGGATGACACCAAGGGTCTCGGGATCCAAGGCCCAGCCCGATTGGGACGAGGCCGAGGCCCGGTCGAGCTATGCTCCCGCTGTGATTCGCTTCATGGGAAGGACCGAGCGTCGGGTCGTCTTGGCGCTCTTGGTAACTGGGATCTTGCCGCTTGTGACGGCCATGTGGTTCGCCAACCGCGTCATCACCGGCGTGTCGAGCACCGCGTTTCAGCCTGAGTTCGAGGAGCATCTCGATCGCTCGCTGTGGCTCTACGCCGATCTCGTCAAGAGTATGAAGCAGGCGATGCGCAGCGAGGGCGCGGAGATCGCGGCCGGGCAGGCGCTGCGGGCGGCGGCAGCCGAGGAAGACGTTGCGGCAGTGAAGGGCGAGCTCGAACGAGCACTGAGCGCCCATCCCAGGCTCCAGTCCATCGAAGTGGAAGACGTCGCCGGCGACGTCATCGCCGCCCAGCATCGGCCCGAGCCGATCGACGAAACCCGCCTGCGACCATTTACGGTGCGCAAACCGCTGGGCGATGGCGACGAGGCCCCGGCCATGATCGCCGTCTTTGGCGCTGAGCGGGCCCGGCTCGACGAGATGGCCGGTGCCCAGGAGTTTGCCCAGACCTACAAAACCATGGCGAAGAAGCACCGCGGTGCCTACGTGGAACGACCTCACCTCACGGCTGCCGGTGTGCTCTTCGGTCTCACCGTCTTGCTGGCCGTGATCAGCGGGATGTTGGTCGTCCGGCCCCTGATTCGCCGAATCCACCGCTTGGCCGCTGCCACCCGACCCGTCGCCCAGGGCGATCTGTCGGTGCGCGTTGCCGATACTGGGCGCGATGAGATTGGCGATCTCGCCAGCGCCTTCAACCAGATGCTCGAAGAGCTCGGTCAGAGCCGGGCGCGCATCGAGTTTCTCAAGCGCCTCGGCCAGTGGCAACAGATGGCTCGGCGGCTGGCTCATGAGATCAAGAACCCCCTCACGCCGATCCTGCTCGCCGTGGAGGAGTGCCATCGGCGCTATGACGGCGAGGACGAGAATTACCAGCGATTGCTGACGACCACCCTCGACATCGTCGTCGAGGAGGTCGCCAGCCTGCGGCTCCTGGTCGGCGAGTTCTCCGAGTTTGCTCGCCTCCCGCGGGCCGCTCTGCAGAAGGGTGATCTGAGCGAGTTTCTCAGTGAGCAAGAGCCGCGGCTAGGCCCGGTGGTCGAAGATGCGGCAGCCGAGGTGGAGCTCGACATCGAGATCGAGTCGGAGAGCGTGCCGGTGGCCCTGGATCGCACCATGTTTCACCGGGTGCTGTCGAACCTGCTCGCCAATGCGGCTCAGGCCACGGCAGGTGACGAGGCGGATCGCAGCGGGCACGTCACGTTGAGGCTGACTCGCGACGCCGATACTTGCGTCGTCGACGTGGAAGACGACGGACCGGGGATCCTGCCGCGCATGCGCCAGTCGATCTTCGATCCCTATATGACCACCAAGCGCGATGGGACGGGTTTGGGGCTGACCATCGTCAAGAAGGTGGTGATCGACCACGGGGGCAAGATTGAGGTCGATGCGTCGCCTCTGGGTGGCGCCCGTTTCCGGCTGCGTCTGCCCTTGTGGGGCACCCCGGCGTCCCAAGCGGCGCTCGCTCGCAGCGAGCAGGCGCCAGTGAGCGGCTGATTACCCCTTCGAACCGCCGCCATAATGACGTATTAGCAGGGGCCTGATGCTCCAGGAGACGCTGCGCCAATACCTCACCTTCGACGACGTCATGCTGCTGCCCGCTTACAGCGAGGTGCTGCCATCCCAAGTTGACGTCCAAACCCGGCTAACCCGGAAGATCGGGCTCAACATCCCGCTGCTGAGCTCGGCCATGGATTCGGTGACCGAATCGGTTACTGCCGTGGCGATGGCCCGAGCGGGAGGCCTCGGCATCATCCACAAAAACATGTCGGTGGAGGCGCAGGCCCACGAAGTCGAGCGGGTCAAGCGAGCGGAGAGCGGGATGATCATGGATCCCGTCACGGTCCGGCCCGGTGACCGGCTCCAGGAGGCGGTCGACGTCATGCGGGACCACAACATCAGTGGTGTGCCGGTGGTCGACGGCGATCGGCCGGTAGGGATCCTGACCGCTCGGGACATCCGTTTTGCCAAGGATCTGACCCAGCCCGTGTCGGCCTTGATGACCGAAGATCTCGTGACCACCGCCCCGGGGGTATCCAGTGAGCGCGCCCGCGAGCTGTTGCACGCCCACCGTATCGAGAAGCTGCTGGTGGTCGAGGATGGCAAGCTCGTCGGGCTGATCACCATCAAGGACTTGCTGCAGGCTGACATGACGCCCACCGCCGTCAAGGACGGGCGTGGTCGGCTGCTCGTGGGTGCCGCCATCGGGCCGGCGCCGGATCGCATGGAGCGCACCGCCGCTCTGGTCGAGGCAGGGGTGGACGTGCTCGTCATCGACACCGCTCATGGCCACTCTCGGGGTGTCATCGAGGCGGTGACCGATACCAAGTCTCGCTACGGGAACGTTGAGGTTGTGGCCGGGAATGTGGCCACCCAGGACGGCACCAAGGCCTTGATCGACGCCGGCGCTGACGCCGTCAAAGTGGGCATCGGCCCAGGTAGCATCTGCACGACCCGGGTGGTCGCCGGCGTTGGGGTGCCCCAGATCACGGCGATCGCCGAAGCGGTCAAGGCGGCCGCCGAGCACCAGGTGCCCATCATCGCTGACGGGGGCGTCAAGTACTCTGGTGATCTCTGCAAGGCTCTCGCCGCCGGGGCCAGCTCGGTGATGATTGGCTCACTCTTTGCGGGGACCGACGAGGCACCGGGGAATCTGGTGCTGTACCAAGGCCGCAGCTACAAGGTGTACCGGGGCATGGGCTCCCTCGGGGCCATGCGTCAGGGCAGCAAGGATCGCTACGGTCAGAGCGATGCGGCGGACGAGAAGCTGGTGCCCGAAGGGATCGAAGGCCGGGTCCCTTACCGTGGAATGTTGGGCGCGATTCTCCACCAATTGGTCGGCGGGCTGCGGTCGGGCATGGGCTACACCGGCTCGCGCACCATTGCCGAGCTCAGCGAGAAGGCCCGCTTCATCCAGATTACGTCCCAGGGGCTTCGCGAGTCTCACGTTCACGACGTGTTCATCACCGAAGAGGCGCCCAACTATCGGCCCATGTGAGCTCCCATGATCCCAGGCGTGCGGCCGGTCTCGTCAGCGGTTAGGCTCGCGGCAGTGAGAGGCTGGGATCCGGGACACAGGGGTGCGGCGCCCGCCGTCGCTGTCGCATCCGCGGTGATGGTGTGCAGTTGGGCGACTGCTGCCCCGGCCATCGAGGACGGCGAGCCTTTCGACACCTCGGAGTACACCATCGACCTGCACCAGGGGCCGGTGCTCGCCGGCAGCCGGGTGGTCGGCCTCGCTGGGGCCTACGCTCCCATCGCCGAGGGCGTGGCGGGCTATTCATACAACCCGGCGAGCGTGGTGGCCCGGGTGCCTTGGTCGACGAGCTGGTTCGACTGGGAGCTCGACGGTGGCTTCACCTTGCCCACCAGCGTTACCGACTTCGATTTCGACAACAACGGTGACGCCTCGTTCAGCAACAGTGCCGCCTTCTTCGCGACCGGGGGCCTGGGATTGCAATTCGGTGACTTCGGCGTCGGGCTCAATCTCGACTGGCAGCTCTACCAGGTCGAGACTGAGGCCGACGTGCTCAACGTCACCATCCTCCGAGCGCTCTTGGTGGCAGGCTACAGTTTCCTCGACGGCGAGCTGCTCGCGGGTCTGGGGCTGAGCGCCAACAACGTCGGCATCGCGCGAGCCATCGCCGATGCCGACACGGACGAGGAGCACACCCTGGCCACGGTGACGGGACCGGCGGCCCATCTGGGGCTCGTCTGGGCGCCCAACTACTTGCCCCTCCGTGTCGGGGCTGCGGCGCGGCTCTCCTTGCCGGCATCTCAAGTCCCTGACGCGGTGCCCGAATGTGCCGAGCCAGACTGTTTCGAGGATGAGGATGGGAAAGGCTTCTACATTCCCGACGACACCAAGCCGAACGGCCGCTTTTATCTCCCCCGTACCATCTCGCTGCCCAACGAGATCCACGCCGGCGTGGCCTTCCAGCTCTTTCGTCAGCTCAACCAGGGCTGGGCCAATCCGCGAGACGAGCCGAGTCATCACCGCCAGGTTGCCGAGCAGATCGAACGGGCCCGCCAGGACCGTGAGGGCGAGCGTGAGCGGCTCATCAACGAGGCCAAGAGCCAGGGCAAGGATGTGGATGCTCTCGAGGAGAGCTTGGGCCGGGCGGAAGACCAGATTCAAGATCTCGAGGAGGAGCGCCTGGATGCCGCCTACGGGAGTGACCGTCAGCGTCGTTTGATCCCCTACCAGACGATGCTCCGCGAGAAGTTGCTCATCAGCGTGGCGGCGAAGATGACGTGGTCCACCGAGAATGGCGTCGGCCTCGACTCGTTTCTGGAGCACCAGGAGGTCGAGCGCAGCGGTGAAGAGGTCACCATTGGCCCCCATTTCGGTGTCGAGGGCGAGGCCTGGCCTGGCTACCTCGTGCTCCGTGGCGGCAGCTATCTCGAGCCATCACGCTTTGTCCGGGGCTCGGCTCGTTGGCATGGCACCGGTGGGCTGGACATTCGCATCCCCATCGAATGGGGCGTCTTCGGTCTGTTCGACGACGACACGACCTGGCGCCTCGGCGGGGCGATTGATGGGACCGTGCGCTACTTGGGTTGGAACGTCACTTTCGGGGTCTGGCGGTAGTGTGCTGGGGGCGCCGCGGGGGGAAAAGGGAGTGAAACACTCCGTCGCTCAGCCGAAACCGGGTAGTGGGATCGGGAAGGGGAAGGGGTTCGTGCCGCCACCGGCACGCCAGTTGTTCGCCGCTTGTTGCACGATGGGCTTGCGGAACGCTGGGTGGGGGTGGCTGAGCTCGAAGCCGAAGAGGATGGATTCGGCAGGTGTCATCTGCTTGAGAGCCAAGAAGAAGTCGAGGGTGAGCATTGCGCCCCCTTCGGTCAGCTTGTAGCCCTGGCGCCGGGAGCCGGCGGTTAGCGCGTTCTGCACGCCGTTGGTGTCGGCGGCGACCTCGTTGGGCTGGTTGAAGCCCGGTACCGCCCGAGACAGCACGCGACCGATGTCGGCGGGGGTGATCATGCCTGGCTGGTTGCCAGCGCAGCCGGTGTGGTTCAGGTAGTGGTGGGCCAGCTCATGGCCCAGCACGAAGGCCAGCTCTTCGTCGAACAGCTGATGCTGACGCTGCACCTTCCGTCCGTCGGCGTCCTGGGTGGGATCGAAGAAACCCGCCTGGGGACGGACGATGGGCTGTTTCGGCTTCTGGTACTGGGCGACGAACTGGACGTATTGCTGAAACTTCTGAGTGCCAAAAACTTCGTCGGTGGCCTTGGCGCGCGCCATCTGGGTTTGGATTTCCATCAGCCCGTCGGTGATGGCCAGCAGGGCCTTGCCGTTGATGCAGGCCGCATAGGCGTTCACCTCGCCGACCTCGTCGTCGATGATCAGCGGAATTGACTGGACCATGGCGTGATGGTGTTGCGCTAGCGCCGCGACCAGCTCCTGATGGACCAGCTGCGAGCGTTGCCGCGCGAAGCTGATGTCGATCCGGTTGATGGGGTCGTTGTAGACCGGCGGGAGGTTTTGGGGAGGAGCCGTCGTGGGTGGCTGTCCCGCGGGAGGCTGCCCAGGTGGATACTGTCCCGGCGGGTATTGGCCCGGCGGGGCCTGTCCTGGCGGGTATTGGCCCGGTGGGACCTGCCCTGGCGGATATTGCCCTGGCGGATATTGGCCGGCGTGGCGTGGCGGCTCGGGTTCACATCCGAGCTGGGCCACGGCGAGCAGCGCCGCGCTGACCAGGAGCAGCATCGAGCGAGTCTTGTTCATCACCTGGAGCATAGCGCATGCGCCGACCTGGCAAGGCCGCCGGGCCGCTTTTCGTCGAGGCGACGGAGTCATGGGCAAAGGGACGAATTCGTGCGCAGCTGCGGTCACGCTGAGCCGTTTCGGTGCAGTGGGCCGTCCTATCTTCCAGTGATGTTGGAGACGAATCGGAGATCGCTCCCCTCGGTGGGCGTTCTCGCGGCGATCGCAGCGCTTGGCCTGATGTCAGCTTGCGCGTCCAAGCCTGCCACAGAGGCTAGCGCGCCCGCTCAGCCGTTCGCTCAGCCGTCCGCCGGGGGCGTCGCCAGCTACGAGCCAGCCACCCATCCCACCGACGATCCGGCCGAAATGACCTTGGATCAGGCCGCGCTCACATTTGAGCACGCTGAGCTGCAGCTCGCTGGGCTGGTGGGGATGGGCGGAACGGTGCCACCGGCGGCGGAGGATGGCGACGAGACCCGCGTGGACGTAGAGTCCGCGCCCAAGTCTGCCAAGCCCACCGGTGAATTGGGTGAGGGGCCGGATCGCTGTCTGACCGCTTGCCGCGCCCTGGCCTCGATGCAGCGCTCGGCCACCCGCATGTGCGAGCTGATTGGGGAGGACGACGCCCGGTGCGACGGTGTTCGTGACCGTGTCGAGCGTGCCCGGCAGCTCGTCCATGGCGAGTGCCCCAGCTGCCTCGTCGCGCAGCCAACGGACGAGTAGCGACTGCTGCTCCAAGGCTGTTGTCTTTACTGTAAGTCGTGGGTTTCCACGTCCGTTGTAGCCTAAGGCGGACCATGCAAGACGATCGAACCCTGCCAGACACCGGCGCCATCGGACGGACCGACCGGTCCACGAGCCGGCTGTTGGGTGCAGTGCTCTGCTGGTGCCTGCTGGCGCTGTGGCTCGGTGGCTGTGGTGCCGGCATGGACGGCCAGAGCGCCCGCGACCCTGCTGAGGAGCCTGAGACGGTGTCTGATGCTACGGCTCGTTTCGACCAGGCCGAAGGGGCGCTGGAGGATAGCTTGCTCGCCCCAGGTCAGGGCCGCTCCGAGTGGAGCGAGCCTGGCGACGATGCTCCGGGGCAGCCTGGCATGGTCCCGCCGCCATCGCCGGCGGTGGGCCGAGTCCGCGAACTAGAGGTCGCCGCGAGCCACTGTGCTCGGGCGTGCCGCGCGCTGGCGTCGATGCAGCGTTCCGCCGACCGGCTTTGCAGTCTGGCCGGAGAGGCCGACCAGCGGTGCGCGAACGTCCGCGACCGCCTGCGCGCCGCCCGCCGTCTGGTGCGACAGCTGTGCACCGATTGCCGGGCCTGATCGGTCACGGACCGCGCCTTGTTTGGCTGATGGTGGGGCGAGAAGCTACGCTCCCACCGGGATAATGTGGCGCGAACGCTCCTTGTGGGTCGCGATGGCGGCGGTGCTCTACGTCGCAGTGGCCGCACTGCGTGCGGCCCCCAATGCGCCTATCGTCTGGACCAGCCTGGTGGTCGGACCGCTCTGTCTGATCCTTGGCTTCCGAGCCGTGGCGTCCCCGGCTTACGGCGTTGACCGCATCGAGCCGGCGGCCCGCAGCGCGGCGCGGGTGACCGTGGCTGGATTGGCGATTGCTCTGGTGGGTGACCTCGCGCCGGTGGGTCCGGCCTTTCAGGCGGCCAAGACCTTGGGCGTGGCCCTTGCTTGTCCGGCGAGTCTGGTTGCCCTGGTGCGAGTCAGCTCGCTGGGCGGGATCGCCGCGTCCCAGCGCCGTGTCCGTTACGAGGCTGCCGTCTTATGCGCCGTCATGTGGACGGTGGCCCTGGGGCTCACCGGGGCGCGGGTGATGGCTCCTCAGCGACTGGCCTCTCTCGATCCCGTCATCATCGACTACGCGGTGGTGGCGGCATCGCTCGCCAGCATTGGCATCACGCTGGTTGCGGCCTTTCAGCTCTATGTGCAGCGGCGCTTTGAGCTCGGGGTGGCCGAGCGGGCCGCGGCGGCACTGTGGCTCGCTGTGCTGTGTCTCGCCTTGGGCGTTTTTGCAGCACTCTTGTCGGTGGCGTCGCCGGAACGCAGTGTGCAGGATGCCGCCCTCGCTACGGCCTTGTGCGTCGGCGCTAGCTCAATCTCTCAGCAGCCGACGCGCATCTCACGCATCCTCCGCACGGCGGTGGCCGTGACGATGCTCTGCGCGCCCTTGGTCTGTGTGGCCGTGGTGGTGGCGTACAAAGCCCCCACCCATGCAGGTCTCATTCTCTTCGTGGTGACCATCGCTGCAGCCTCCATGGGGCTGCTTACGCCCAAAGTGGCCCACCGGCTGGCTCCTGAACGAGGTGTCTGGCTGCGAGTCCTGGACGACGCCATCGTCGCCGCAAAAGAACCGGACCCGCGGCAGGCCGTCATTGCGGTGCTCACGGTCATCCGCGATGGTCTGAGCGCTGATCCCGATGCTGGCGCTCTCCATCGCATCGCCACCAGTGACCGCCTCGTCGTAGATCGAGCGGGCTATCTTCACACCGAGTCGGCCCAGTTTCCCCAGCGGCTCGTCGAGATTGCCGAGCAAGAGCCGGAGCGTGTGCTCTCCACCGAAACGCTGCGCTACATTCGGGTTCAGCGGCCCGCGGTGCGTGAGTTGGTCGGGTGGTTGGACGCCCGGGCCGCTGGCGCGACGGCCTTGGTGTTCGACGAAGAGGTGTGCGTCGGCGCCCTGGTGTGGCCCGCCGCAGGGCGCACTGCGCCGCTGGCCTACGAAGAGGTGGTCTTGTTGCGGCGCCTGGCCGACCATCTCGGTACGGCGACCGGTGCTGCCGCTCAGCTGGCCCGGTCGCGGGCTCGGGAGCTGGAGGCAGAGACCGCTATGGCTCGCGCTGAAGCCCAGGTGAGTGAGCTGACCGACGCCATCGAGCGTTCTGGCCTGAGACAGCGTGCCTTGTCCGAGCACCTAGCGCGACCGGCCCAAGTGGCCAGCTACAGTCCCGCGGCCCAGACCGCTCACCTGGAAGCCGAACGGCTCGGTCAGGGCGGTCTGCCGGTGACCTTGGTGGCCCCTCCAGGGGTCGACACGGTTTGTTGGGCTGCGGTGATTCATCTGGCCTCAGCTCGTCAGGACGGCACCCTCCTGGTGGTGGATGCTACGGTGCCCAGCGAGCAACCCCTCGAGCGCTGGAGTGAGCGGTCTGATTCGCCACTCCAGGTCGCCCGGGAAGGGACGCTGGTCATCTTGGATGCCCATGTGCTTCCTGCCGAGACACAGCGCTATATCGGCAGCGCGCTGGCCAGCGACGCCGGCATCGTTGTGGTGCTCCCCTCGACGGTCGACGCCATGGTGGCCGCCGAGCTGATCGACGAGCACCTGGCTGACCGGCTCGGCGATCGTGCTCTGGTCCTACCGTTGCTGGCGCAGCGAGCTGAGGATCTGCGCGCCCTGGCCCTACACAAGCTGTCGCGCATCGGCGTTCGCCTACGGGCCCGTCCCTTTGGTCTCTCCCTGGCGGCCCAACAAGTGCTCAACGAATACGCTTGGCCTGGCAACGAAGCAGAGCTCGAAGCGGTGCTGGTGCGGGCGGCGCTCAAGACTGAGGGCGACGCCGTCGACGCCGAGCAACTCGCTGAGGTCATCGGCGATCCGTCGCTGGCCGAGACCGAACCGAAGTGGGCAGCAGGATCGGGGTCCTGACCTCCGTCCGTGATAAGACGGCTGCCTCGTGGGCAAGCGCAAGCGCAAGAAGGAAGAGGCACCACCGGTCGAGCAGTTCGGCGACAAGCTCGTCGCGCGCAACCGCCGAGCCTCCTTCAACTACGAGCTGTCCGAGCGGTTTGAGGCTGGGATGGTGCTGGTGGGCAGCGAGGTGAAGGTTCTGCGCCAGACGGCTGCCGATCTCACCGAGGCCTACTGCGCCGTCCGGCGCAACGAGGTGTGGCTGCTGGGGCTGAACATTCCCGAGCTGCAGGGTACGGCTTGGGGCCACCAACCGAAGCGGCCTCGCAAGCTTCTGCTCCACCGCCACGAGATCGAACAGATTCAGCGCGCCGTCGACCGCCAGGGAATGACGGCGGTGGCCACGCGGCTGTATTTTCGCGGCGGCCGCGCCAAGATCGAGATTGCCCTGGCGCGGGGCAAACGTCAGGCCGACAAGCGAGAAACCATCAAGCAGCGGGAGGCCGACCGGGAGGCCCAAGCTGCCATCGCACGAGGTCGCGACGAGCGATGATCGAGATCGAGCTGAGCGGTGGCATCATCGCCGAGCTCACCAGCTTGGTCGGCGAGCGGGTGAGTCTTCGGAGCGCCCAGGCCGCCGCTCCAGGCTCCCGCCTCGACGGGGTCGTGCTCGGCGATCGGCACCTCCGCATCAAGGTGCATCGCTGCCTGCGCTCTGGTGACCGCTTCGAAATCGAGGGGCGCTTCTTCGACCTCACCCGCGAGCTGCGCGAGCTGTTGCAGGAGCGGATCAGCGCGCTCTGACCGGTCTGGGCCGGGGCGTTGCCGCCCTGGCACTCACTTCGGCGGGTGGTCAGCGAGCCACTTGTTCATGAACTTGGCGCTGTAGTTCCAGCCCTTGGTCATCTCGGCCTCGCTGGTTTTCTCCAGCAGTCCGCCGACCCCGAACACCTTGGCCTCGCAGAGGAGGTCGGCGATTCGTCGGCATTTCGTGTCGTCGATGGCTTCGACCCGGGTCGTCCCCTCGTTCCGCAGCTTCCCCGCCAGGGTGGTGGGCGTCATCTTGAAGGTCCACACCTCGGTCTTCGGGTCAAAGGACCCATCTTCGGTGTAGCCGAAGCTGTCGCCGAGCACCTTCATCAATGGTTTGGGCAGGTTCATCTTGGGCCGCCCGCGCACGGTGCGCCGGATGGCTCCATCCGTCTCGGTCTGCTCGAGGATCTCGTATTCCGGGAAGCCGAGCCCCTCGAGGAACATGTGGGTGTTGAAGTCCTTATCGAAGAACACCGGCCAGAACTGCTCTGCGGAGCAGTTGATTTCGTGCTTGAGCGTGAACTTCTTCATCCCGCGGCCCTTTCCAGCTTGGATCCAGGCACCGCAACTATCATTTCGGCACCACTAGCGGAACGCCGAATGCGGCGTTGGCGGCACCGGAACACTACACAAATGATCAGGGGAGAGCTACCTTCGCCCGATGCACGCCATCCGGCTCGTCGGCGCGCGCACCCATAATCTCAAGGGTGTGGACCTGGTATTGTACCCAGGCGAGCTGGTGGCCGTGACGGGTGTGTCGGGAGCCGGAAAGTCATCCCTGGCCGTCGATACCCTCTACTCTGAAGGCCAACGGCGCTTCGTCGAGAGCTTCAGCCCCTACGCCCGGCAGTTTCTCGAACGACTCGAGCGACCGCCCATGACCTCTCTCGAGCCGGTGGCGGCGGGCGTGGCGGTGGACCGGCGCGCCCCCATCAAGAGCTCGCGCTCGACCCTGGCGACGATGGCCGATCTCGAAGCCTATATGGGCGCACTGTTTCTACGAGAGGCCACGCCCCTGTGCACCGAGTGTGGAGTCTTGGCCGAACGTCGCGACCCGGACACCGCCGCCCGGGCTGCGGTTGATGCCCACACCGGGACTCGGGCCGTGCTCAGCTATCCCGTCGCCGTCGATGGGACCGAGGCCTATCTCGATGTTCGCGAGGCCCTCTTGACCGACGGCTATCGGCGGGTGCTCATCGACGGGGCGACTCGCGATCTCGATTCGGTGGCACCGAGCGAGGCCCTGGCGAATGGGGCGTGGATTGACGTGGTGGTCGACCGTGTGAAAGTCGGCACCCGCAATCGGCGCCGGCTGGCAGGGGCACTCGAGCAGGCGTGGTCGCGCAGCAACGGGCAGGCCACCTTGCATCTGTGCGAAGGCAATCGGGCCGTTCGGAGCTTGCCGGCGGTGCGCGGTCTCAGCTGTCCCAGTTGTGGTCGCACCTTCACCGACGCCGGCCCTGGGCTCTTCTCTTATCAGTCGCCGGTGGGGGCGTGCCCTGAATGTAGGGGGTTCGGACGGGTTCTGGGCATCGATTGGCGCAAGGTCATCCCCGACGAATCGCTCAGTCTCAAGCAGCGCGCCATCCGCCCCTGGAAGGGCCGTAAGACCACCTGGGAGCGGCGCATGCTCCGCCAGTACTGCGAAGCGAAGGATATCTCGATGGACCTGCCGTGGCGTGAGCTCAGTCATGAGCAACAGGTGATGGTCTTCGAAGGGGAGGGTAGTTGGCGGCGTAGTCATTATCCGGGGTTGCAGAGCTGGTTCCGACGGATGGAGCGCAAGAGCTACAAGATGCACATCCGGGTGCTGTTGTCCCGCTACCGGTCCTACGATCCTTGCGACGCCTGCGGAGGCAAGCGCCTCAGTCAGCGAGCCCTGGCCTATCGCGTTGACGGGTTGGATCTCGGCGATTGGCACCGACTCGAGCTCCGCGAGGCCCGGGCGCGGCTGAAGGCCCTCGACCTGTCGAAGGGGCAAGGTGCCATCGCACGGGCCGAGCTGGTGACGCGCCTGGGGTACCTCGAGCGTGTCGGACTCGGCTATCTCACCCTCGATCGGCAGGCCCGGACCTTGTCAGGGGGCGAGGCGCAACGGGTATCGCTCACCGCCGCGCTGGGCACGTCGTTGACTGGCGCACTCTTCGTGCTCGACGAACCCTCGGTGGGGCTGCATTCCAGTGACTTGCCACCGTTGATCGAGGCGATGCGCGAGCTGACCGATCGAGGCAATGCGGTGATGGTGGTCGAGCACGACCCGGCCATAGTGGCGGCCGCCGACCGAGTGCTCGAGCTCGGCCCTAGCGCCGGCCGGGCTGGCGGTGAGCTGGTGTTCGACGGGTCCCCCGCTGCGGCTTGCGAGCGCCGGGAGCTCGCCACGGCACGAGTCCTTCTCGGCGCCCAGCGAGAGGTCAACCATCGGAGTGAGCCTCGCGGCGAGCTGGTCGTCCACCAGGCCCGAGCCAACAACCTGCAGGGGCTCACTGCTGCCTTTCCTCTTGGGGTGGTGGTGGCCATCTGCGGTCCGAGCGGCTCTGGGAAGAGCAGCCTGGTCGAGCAGGTCCTTTATCGAGCTCTCGCCCGTGGACTCGGCGATCACGCTGTGGAGCCTCCCGGCCCGTTCGGCCGAATCGAAGGTGCTGAGGCGATCCGTTCGGTGACCCTGGTCGACCAATCGCCTCTGGGCCGTACCTCACGGGGTAACCCGGCCACCTATACCGGCGCTTGGACCCGCTTGCGCACGCGCTTTGCAGCCCAGCCCCAGGCACTGCTTCGTGAGCTCACGCCGGCGCACTTTTCCTTCAATGTGGCTGCCGGCCGCTGCGAAGCCTGCGCAGGGGAGGGGGCCGAGACGGTGGAAATGCAGTTCCTCGCCGATGTGCGGCTGGTCTGCCCAGTCTGCAAGGGCAAACGCTTTGGCGAAGAGGTGTTGGAGGTCACCCTTGATGGCCGAACGGTGGCCGACGTGCTCGAGATGTCGGTCGCCGACGTCCTCGACGCCTTCGATCTGGACCGCGCCATCACCCGGGCACTCCGGCCGGTCGCACGCCTCGGGCTCGGCTACCTGCCCCTCGGCCAGCCGTTGTCCACCTTGTCGGGTGGGGAGGCGCAGCGCCTCAAGCTCGCCCGAGCGCTCGGCGACGTGGGTCAGGGCACCATGCTGATCCTCGATGAGCCCAGTGCCGGTCTGCACGCTGACGAGGTCGCGTTGCTCAACCAGACCCTGCGCGACCTGGCCGCTGCTGGCGCGAGCGTCGTCGTCGTCGACCACGACCTCGGGGTGATCGCCGAAGCCCATTGGGCGATTGAGCTAGGTCCCGATGCCGGGCTCGCAGGCGGCCGCCTGGTAGCGGCCTGCCACCCCAACGAGCTGCGCCGTGGAGACACCCGCACGGGGCGAGCGCTGCGAAGCTGCAAGCTGCCGAGCACGGCCCACCGGAGTAAGGCCGGCAAGCGGACCGCCTACCGGTCTGATAACCCGGCGATCGAGGTGACCGGTGCGCGGGAACACAACCTCGCCAATATCGACGTTGCCATTCCTCACGGCGAGCTTACGGTGGTCACCGGACCGAGCGGTTCGGGCAAGAGTAGCCTGGCCTTCGACGTCATCTTCGCCGAAGGCCAGCGCCGCTTCCTCGAGACCCTCACGCCCTACGCGCGTCAGTTCCTGCCGGTCATGCCGCGGCCTGACACCGATCGGGTCACCGGCGTGCCACCTTCGGTCGCGCTCGAGCAACGAACGACCCGCGCCGGTCCTGGGTCGACGGTCGCTACCATCACCGAGATCGCCCACTATCTGCGCCTATTGTTCGCCAAGGTTGGGCAGCTCCACTGCCCCAAGTGCGACGAGCCGGTCGCGCCCACGCCACCTGACGAAGTCTTCGCGGCGCTGCGACACCGGCGTGGGAAGCTGACGCTCCGCGCACCGGTCGTGCGCAGTCGCAAGGGGAGCTACCTCGACGTCTTCACCGCTGCCGATCGTGCTGGCGTGCAGTGGGCTTTGTGCGACGGCAAGATGGTTTCCACCGATGCGCCGCCTCGGCTCAACAAGCGCAAGGAGCACAGCATCGATCTGATCATCTACGAAGGAGCAGCGGGCCGTCTCGAGCGTTCCCTTTTCGATCGTGGGCTAGTGTTCGGCAGGGGTCAGCTCGTGATTGGGCGCTATGGCGCTGACGGTCACCAGCCCGAGGACGACGAGTTGGTGTCGACGACTCGTAGCTGTCAAACCTGCGATCTCGCCTTGCCTGAGCTCGATCCTCGCTGGTTCTCTTTCAACACCGCGCAGGGGCGCTGTTCGGCCTGCGATGGGACCGGCTACCGAGGGGGACGTGATGCGCTTCGCGATGCGCTCCGCAAGGCCGCGGACGAGGCCCCAGAGCTGAAGACCTGCTCTCGGTGCGGCGGAGCGCGCCTCGCGCCCATTCCCCGGGCCGTACGGCTGCTTGGCGAGCAGTACCACCAGATGGGTGCCCGTTCGATCTCCAACATGCTCGCCCGTGTGGCTGCTTTTCAGTTCGAAGGCGATCAAGCCCGCATTGCCGAGGCGCCGTTGCAGGAGCTCGAGCGGCGGCTGCGCTTCGTCGTCCAGGTAGGCCTGGGGTACCTCAGCCTCGACCGGCGCGCGCGCACCCTTTCTGGCGGCGAGATGCAGCGATTGCGGCTGGCGGCTCAGCTCGGCAGCGGGCTCACCGGTGCGCTCTACGTGCTCGACGAGCCCACCATCGGATTGCATCCCCGGGACACCGGTCGGCTGCTCGACAACCTGCGGGCCCTCGTCGACACGGGCAGCACGGTGCTGGTCGTCGAGCACGATGCTGACACGATCCGGGCCGCCGACCGGCTGATCGATCTTGGTCCGGCAGGCGGTCGGGGCGGCGGCCGCGTGATGGCTTCGGGGCCGCCGGCCGTGGTGCTTGCTGACCAGGAAAGCTCGCCAACCGCCCGCGCCTTGGCAGACGAGCGTGGGCTCTTCGGCAGCCGTGAGCGCCTCGCCGTCGGGCCTGAAGCGCTGGTGCTGAGCGGTGCCTCGGCTCACAACTTGCGCATCGATTCGTTGACCATTCCGACCGGCCGGATGGTGGTCGTCGCTGGCGTATCGGGCTCTGGCAAGAGCACGCTGGTCGGCCAGGTGCTCTTTCCGGCGGTGCGACGAGCTCTAGGCCGCGTGGCCCGTCGGCCTGGCGCCCACCAAGAGCTGGTCGTGCCAGCCAACGTCGAGCGGGCCCTGGCGGTAGACCAGTCGCCTATCGGGCGCACGTCCCGTTCGGTCCCTGCCACTTTCCTCGGCGTGTGGAGCGCCATTCGTGGCCTCTTCGCGGGCACGCCCGAGGCGCGGGCCCAGGGCTTCAAGCCGGCGCGCTTCTCGTTCAACTCGGCGGCCGGCGGCGGACGTTGTGAGGGGTGCAACGGTAACGGCGTCATCGCTCACGAGATGGCCTTCCTGCCTGATGTGAAGACCGGCTGCGAGACTTGCGCCGGTGCTCGGTTCGAGCCCGCGACGTTGGAGATTCGCTACCGCGGGTTGTCCATCGGTGACGTCCTGCGTCTCACCATCGACGAGGCAACCGAGATCTTTGCGGCCCACCACAAGATAGCCGCGCCGCTTGCCACGCTGAGAGATCTCGGGGTGGGTTACGTTCAGCTGGGCCAGGGATCTCCCACCCTATCCGGTGGCGAGGCCCAGCGGCTCAAGCTCGCCAAGGAGCTGACCGCGCGCCGCCAGCACAAGCCGACGCTCTATGTGCTCGACGAGCCTACGACCGGATTGCACCACAGTGACGTGGGTCGCCTCATCGGGGTGATCGACCGCTTGGTGAAGCGAGGGGACAGTCTGGTGATCATCGAGCACCACCCTGCGGTGATCGCCGCTGCGGACCAGGTGATCGAGCTAGGACCAGAGGGCGGCGACGCCGGTGGCCGAGTCGTGGCCCAGGGACCGCCGGAGGCCGTTGCACGGTGTGACACTGCTACGGGACAGGTGTTGAAGCGGCTGATGGGGCAGGTGAGCACGTAGCATGGGCTGTCAGCCGTAGAGGTCGATTCAGTGGCCCGCCGGCACGGAGTCGGGCCGCCCATGGACGAACATGAGGTGGATCGCCGATCACACACGATCCAGAGCCAGATTCCGACGTCTGTCTACATTGTCCTACATTTCAGTACCTTATCGGATGAGCAGATGTTGGCCCGTCTGTTGCTTTACCGAAGGGCGATGACGGCCACGGCCCTCGGGAGTGAAACCATGACCCTCGCAGACGTGATTCAGCAGATCGACCAGCTCGACGACGGGCTCTGCATCTACGCCACACCCCGCTGGCGAGCAGAGTCCCCAGCGCTGGTAGCCCAGGAGCCAAGGGATGGTGGTTTGCCCGCCGGGGCCAAGGGCATGACCTATCTGATTAGTCTCAGGCAGGCTCGGCGAGCCATCGCAGCGCGTTCTGCTTGGCGCCCCGAGCAGGAGCTGAACATCAGAGATCGCTGCAAGGCCGTGATCTACTACGCCGTTTATGACGCTCCCGAGCCACGGCCTCAGGCCGCCCATACCGAGATCGAGCTTTCGATCGCCATTTGAGCTAGCCGCGGCGAGCCCAACACTGTCCAACGAGCCCCCTGGTGGTTGTTTCAACCGTGGAACGCCAGCGATCCAGCTGGGGCTTCCCTCGATCCATCCGTCGAGGCCGTGATTCCCTGCTCGTAACTTCCCACTGCGGTTGCAGGTGCCGCTACAATGGGGGCGCATGCCTTCACCGCCGGTCAATGTCGAGGCCATCGGCAAGTACCGCGTCACCGGCGCGGCGGACGATATCAATGGTCTTGGCGACCAGGTGTTCTTCGCGGTCGATCCGGACACACCAGCCAGTGAGCGCCAATTCCGGATCAAACTGCTGGATGTTCGGGGGCTAGACCGCGCCAAAGCCCTGCGCGAGCTTCGGCTCGTCCGCCGTTTGAAGCACGAGGCGATCGCCCCGGTGGTCGAGTACTTCGAGCACGGTTCTAAGCTCGCGGTGGTGATTGAAACCCTGGATGGGCTCTGGCTCGATCAGCTCCTCGAGCATGTCGAGCGGCAAGGCGTGCAGCTGCCGCCACAGGCCATCTGGCGCATCGGCTTGGGGATCGCCGGTGCGCTGGCTGCTGCTCACCTGTTGACCGATGAGCAGGGCCGAGTCCTTCACATCAGTCATGGGCGACTGGGGCCGGACCAGATCCGCCTTTCCTGGCAGGGCCAGGTGCGGGTCTATGGTGTTGGGCTTCGGTCGGTCTTCGCTGACAGGAAACGAAGCGAGCGGGCCCAGGCATTCGCCGCACCAGAGCATCACCGCAAGGGCATGCCCGGGGGCTCACGGGTGGATGTCTATGGTGTCGGGGCGATCCTTTGGACGCTGCTCACCGGTGAGCAGCCCGCGCCGGGGGAGCGCCTGGCCAAACTGGTCGGGCAGCGGGACGACGTGCCCGATTCCCTCGCATCGGGAATCGACCTTGCCCTGGAGCGATCTGCCGCTGCCCGCAAGATCAGCTGCCAGCAGCTCGAGGAGCGGCTTGCGAAGGCGCTCGACGGCGGAGACGATCCGGACGAGTTGCGCACGGCCGTGGCGGCCTTTCGGGACGAGCCCCTCGCGGTTGCTGCCGACTCGCCGCTGGCTTCCGAGTCATCGGGAGCTGGCGACGAGCTGGACCTGCTGCCGGTCATCAAGTCGGGGCGGGACTCGGATCACGGCGACGATGGGTTCGATGGTCAGGACGAGGGACTGCCGGTGACGCTACCGCGGCCGCGCTCGTCGTCGCCAGCCGATGCTGCGGAGAAGGACGTCGGGTCATCGCCGCCTGCCAAGCCGCGGCGGGGCGCCGAGGGAGGCGGTATGGCCGCCCCCCCGGATGTGCATGAGCAAGTGACCATTCCTGCCGAGGGCAGTGACCCGCCGGAAGACGACAAGCCTGGCCCCTCCAAGCTGCCGCGGCCGGGCGACGATTCAGTGGTCGAACGGATCTCGAGCCTGTTCGACGATGTCGAAATCGTGCCTGAGCCAGGCTCCGGGGCGGGCAAGCCTGAGAGTAAGGCGTCTGAGCCGCAGCAAGCTGCGCCCAAGGTCCCACCAGCTGGTCCTAGCGATGAGGTGCCCACTGGCCCAGCAGATTCTGGGGCAGACAATGAAGGGGGTGCCAAGCTGGCCTCGTCAGGCACAGGGGATGAGGCTGCGCAGCTGCGGGCCAAGGACAGCACACCCACCCCGGCGGACAGGCTCAGCGAACCGACGGACGAAGCGCTTGTCGGTGAGCGAGACGAACCCGTTGCGGCCGTCGCCAAGGGGAGCGAGCCAGCTAAGGGCCGCGGTGTGAGTCCCCTCATGGCGGTTCTGCTTGCACTGGTCGTCGGGGCCGCCGGATTCGCCGCCGCGTGGCTGCTCAAACCGGGCGGAGCTACGAGCTCGTCACCGGTGCCTACTGCCCCGACGGCTCATCGGTCTACGACCGCCTCGAGCGGTTCGGCGCCTGCTCCGCCGAGCGCCGCGCCAGCGACCGCCATTGATGCTGGCCCAGCCGACGCTGCAGCCGCGGAGGCTGCGCCTGATGCAGGTGTCGAGGCGCCAGCCGATCCGGAGGGGGATGGCTCTGAGCTTCTGTCCTACGAGGGCTACCTCACCGTCAAGTCGCGGGTCACTGCCGAGGTCTATGTTCAGGGCATCCACCTCGGCGTCACCAATCGCAAGGTCAAGTCGCGCTGCCGGCAGCGCTTCATTCGTTTGCGCGACCCTGCTTCGGGGAAGTGGCTCACCGCTGGGAACGCGGTCCGTATCGCCTGCATGAGCTCGACCACCGTGACCATCGACCCGCCCGGCCCATGAGGTTGCTGGGGCACTACTTGGACACGATGACCCGGTTTCCTGTCGCGACGTCGATCATGAACAGGGCGTTCAGCGAGCTCGACATCACGAAGAGGCTGTCGAGGGAAGGCTCGTAGATCAAGCCATCCTGTCCCAGCGGGGCCGGCCCGAGGCCAACGTCGGCGGTCGACAAGGGAGTACAGCTGCCGTCTCCCAGCGCCACCAGGTAGCTGCCGTCGGCGCCGGCGACGAATGCCTGTTGGTCGTTGAGCCAGATCTTCCGCGGGCCGGCAACGCAGCTTGCCAGATCTTGACGGTCGCCGGTGGTCAGGTCGACGGCGACAAGCTTGTCCAGCTCGCCGCAGACCACGATCGCCCGATTCTGATCCCCGTCGATTGCCAGGTCGATCGGGCCCGCGAGGGAGGGCCCCGAGCCGCTGCTGTCCGACGAGATTGTCCCGCGATCCCCGGTTGAGACCGTCACGCTGATGAGCGCGTTGTCCGCCTCGTCCACCACCAGGATTCGGTCATTTGGGGTGTCCAGCGCGAGCGCCACGGGGCTATTGAACAGGTCCCCAGACCCGGTTGCGGCATCGGAGATCACCTTGCGGTCGCCAGTCGAATAGTCGACGGCTATCAGGGCATCGAGCCCGTCGTCGACCAGGTAGATTTGCAGATCGTCGCCGTCCAGCTCGATGTCCCGCGGGTTGACCAGCATGGGGCCGGTGCCCAGGCTCGCGCCAGTCTTCAACTCTCGGTCACCACTAGCGTAAGGGATCTTGAAAATGGCGCCGATCGCTGCGTCGACCACTAGCGTCCCATCATATTTGCGTCCCATGCCCCGAGGCGTGACCAGGTGAGGGCCGGCACCCACTTCCATGACCTGGGCCACGAAGGCGCGGTCACCGGTAGGCGCATCGATGGCGATTACGGCGTCCTGCGCGGCGTCGACGACCAGCAGGCGGTTTGCAGGGCCGTCGAAGACGATGTCACCTGCTCGGGGGATGCCGGGGCCGTCGCCCAGCACCTCGCCGGAGACCAAAGATCGGTCGCCGGTGACGAGGTCGACGCCGACCACGGCACCGAGCTCCGTGTCGGTTACATAGGCCACCGTGCTGGTCGGGGCGACCATGATGCCTGGTGGAACGCCGAAGCTGGGACCGCTGCCGGTCTGCGCGTCGGACAGGACGGACCGGTCGCCGCTGGCGAGGTCGATGGACCATACTCGTGCTGGCGGGCCTGTATCGGTGACTAGCAGGCGGGCCCCCAAGGGGTCGTGGGCTACCCCCACAGGCCGCCCGAGCGGTGGTCCCCCGCCGATGGCGTCGCTCGACAACAGGGTTCGATCACCGGTCGTCAAGTCGATGCTGACGATGGCTCGTTGGGCCGAGTCGGTGACGAATGCCCGATCGCCTAGGAGATCGAGGGTGATTCGTTCGGGGCCGTCCAGCCCGGCACCGGTGCCGGTGTTGTCGTCCGAGAGGACCACGCGGTCACCCGTGCTGCCATCCACCGACAAGAGGCCGTTCAGACCGTCGTCGAGCACCAATAGCCGCTGGCTTGGAGGGTGATAGGCCACCCCACGGATGGTGACGAAGTCAGGGCCCGACCCTCGTGATGACCCTGACAAGACCAACCGCTCGCCGGTGGCTGCATCCACCGCGATGATGTTATTGAGCATCCCGTCGCCCACCAGGATGCGGCCGCCAGCCTCATCGAAGGCCGCGTAGTCCGGTGAGCGCCACGGCGTGGGAATGCGGGACACCACCAGCGCGTCGCTCCGCACCTCGCCGTTGCCCAGGTTGTCCTCGCCGTAAAGTTGCAGATCGTTGTCGCCCAGCGACAGGGGCAGGGTGACCCGCCAGTTCGCAAAGTCGTCGTCGGTGGTCACCTCGATACCGTTGACGCGGATCTGCGCCACTCCGCTTGGATCGTTGGCCTGGCCCCGCACCAGCACCTCGGCAGCGTCGGTGCAGGCGCGAGCCATGGGGTAGGTTACCGTGATCGCTGGCGGGTGCTCTTCGGGACCGGCCGTCCAGCCAGCCTCGTCGTCGCTACAGCCGACTGTGGCGGTCGTGACCGTTGCGGCGACCAGTACGCAGTGCAGCGAGCGCGGCCTTTGCCGCCGGGGTGATTCCGCTGGGGGGACAACCCCGTGCGCTGGTCGCGATGCGACTGTCATCGTTGCTCCCATGGGGCCGGCGCGGGCCCATCTTCGAGTGGTGGCCACTAGTTCCAGACTATCCCTCGCCCACCCGTCCTTCAACGGACTTCAGTGCCTGTGGCTGCTCAAGTCTGTTGCAGAGCCGCCAGGCGCGATGGCCCGCTCGATGGCGGGCGATTACGGCGACCTGAGCAACTCGACGAGCGCCGCGCTGACCGCCACACCAAAGGCCTCGCGGATCGACGATTGCTCCCAACGGCGAGCCTCACGGTCGTCCCAAGCGTTGTGGGTCTCGACGATCACCGACGGCATGGTTGGCTGGCGCAGGACGAAGATCCGCTTGGCTGGATCATGACGGTCGACGAAGACACCGGCTTGTTGGTCGTCGCTGCCATAGAGCTCCCGGTACTCGCCGCCGTCATAGGCGGTCAGCCCGGTTTGCCCACAATGGAAGGCCAGGGAGCGGGCCAGTTTCAGCCGTCGCCCTGTCAACTCGGCCCCGCCCTCATCGGACCAGAGCACTGAGAACCCCGGCGCGGTGCGGTTGCGCGAGCAGCGGACGCCAGGTTGGGGAGACCACTGCTCGGGTCTGCCGCGCACGTCTGAGTGGAGGCTCAAGAAGGCTGCTGCGCCCCACTGGTCGGCCTCCTGAACCCGATCTCGGTAGGCAACCAACACGCCCGGCTGGCGGCTCAGCTTCACCTCGAAGTGTCCGCTCTGCTCCAGCTGCTGCGCCAAGTCTTCGGCGAGGCTCATGGTGAAGTCTTGCTCGTCCCGGCACAACGACGAGCGATTCCCACTGTTGCCTTCGGCGCCGTGGCCGGCGTCTAGGTAGATGCGGTGACGGCCGAATCCCGCTGGAAACACGACTGGAGCCGCTGCGACCAGGGCGCCGTCCTCTGGCCAGCGAGCGGCGGACGGGGCCGATGCGAGGCGGCTGGCACCCCACGCCAGCGCTCCGCAGCTGAGCGCTACGACGACAGCGGTCCGACCTTTTTTCACTGGGTGATCAAATGGTCTCGCTCAGGGCATGGTTTGGGCGAGTTTGTGGTGGTTATGGGGGGACCGAGTCCCGGCAAGCCGGCTTGAGGATCGCCGTCTATTTTTGGCGGTTGCGGCGCGGGGCGCGCTGAGCAAGACAGGCATTTCGGCGCCCGTGGATTCGGTGGGTCATGCCAGAGGATGGGGATAAGCGCGAGGAGGCCAGCGAGGCGGCAACGTCTCCGCCCGATGCCGCCATTGGGCGTCGTCGTCGGCGCCTGGTGTTTGCCGCCCTGCTGATCCCGCTCGCGCTGCTGCTGATCGGCTTTGCTGCGGACCGTGGGCTTCACCGTGGGCAGGTCTTGCGTGGAGTGACCGTGGCCGGCGTAGCTTTGGGGGGCAAAGATCGCCCGGCAGCCGAGCGGGCCCTTAGGGAGCTCGAGTCCCGGTTGTCTGCGCAAGCCCTGTCAGTGAGTATTCGGCGCACCCATGTCGAGCTGCGAGCGGAGCAGGTCGACTATCGGCTGTCGCTGGACCAGTTGCTGGCCACCGCCATGGACACCGGACGGCAAGGCAACGTTCTGACCCAGCTCAGCTGGTGGTTGGGTCGCTGGCACTCGCCGGTAGCCCTGTCAGCCGCCGGCACGCTCGACGCCGAGAAACTGGGAGCGCTCGTGGCACAGTGGCAAACCGAAGCGATTGACGATCCGCCATTTGAGGGTGCGGTGATGGTCCGTGACGGGGCGCCTGTGGGCGTCAACCCGCGGTCTGGCCAGGTCGTCGACAGCAATCAGGCTGTGGGCCTGATCGTGGCGGCCTTCGGTGTGGACCCTCACTTGGTCGTGGATTTGCCGTTGATTGAGCGCCAGCCGATCCGTGGCGCGACCCAGCTCGATGCCGCTCTGGCGCAAGCCAAGACGCTGCTCTCCGCACCGATTGATCTCCGTGCCGTGCTCCCCGAGCGCCGACCCGATCCGGCGGAAGAGGGGAAAGAACGACCGAAGCCAGCTCGGCGCAAGGCAAAGGGGAGATCGAAAAAGGACCCAGCCGTCGACCCTGACCAGGCGGTGTTTCATTTCACTGTGTCCGTGTTGGGGAGTGCTCTACGCAGCCGGCTGGTCGAGGGTCCCCCCCCTGCCATCGAGCTCTTTCTGGACAGCGCCGCGCTCGAGCCGGCGTTGCAGGTTGCCCGCACCAAGCTCGAACACCCACCCGTGGATGCCGTCTTCGTCATCGACAAGCGTGACGAGGTGACGATTCGAGCGGGCCAGCCCGGGGCCGTGATCGACGCCGTCAAGGTCGCCGCCAAGTTGCTCGAGCTCGGCCTGAGCAGCGAACGAGTGGGCCCCTTGCCCATCGAGGTCGGCGCCCAGCCCGAGTTCACCACCGCAGCGGCCCAGGCCCTCGGTATCGAGGGCCTGGTCAGGAAGTTCACGACGAGTCACCCATGTTGTCGCCCGCGAGTGAAGAACATTCACCGCATCGCCGATCTAATCGACGGCGTGATCCTGAAGCCTGGCGAGCGCTTCAGCATCAACGAGCACGTCGGCGAGCGCACCCCCCGACGAGGCTTCGTCGCTGCGCCCACCATCGTCCACGGCAAGATGAAGGACACCATAGGCGGGGGCATCAGCCAGTTTGCCACCACCTTTTTCAATGCCGCCTTTCATGGCGGTTACGAGATTATCGAGCGACAGCCCCACTCGTACTACTTCCGCCGCTACCCGATGGGCCACGAGGCTACGTTGTCCTTCCCCAAGCCGGACGTGATCATCCGCAACGACACCGAGGCGGGCCTGCTGATACGGACCTCCTACACCGGCGTGTCCATCACCGTGAAGCTCTTTGGCAACAACGGTGGGCGGAAGGTCAAACGAAAGGTGTCTCACCCGCGAGACGTCACCCAGCCGCCTATCGAGTACATTGCTGATCCAGAGCTCGACCCGGACGAGGAGAAGGTCAAGGTGCGCGGGCAGGTTGGCTGGACGGTGATTGTGGGGCGGATCACCGATTATCCCGACGGTCATACGAAGAAAGAGCAACGCAAGGTCATCTACCGTCCGAGAGTGCGTAAGCTGCGCGTCCACCCCTGCAAGATCCCCAAAGGCGAGGATGGCCACACTGGCGAGCCGTGTCCCGAGCCGGAGGAAGAGGAGATCGAGGACGAGGATCCGCCGGAGGAGTCGACCCAGTCATCGGATGGCGAGCCGGAGCTCGACCCGGAACCGCCTCCAGGATGAGCTGTCACACGTGATCCCGCGGCGCTATCGCGTTATCAGTGTCTGATGGGTGAGCGGGACGGCAAGGGCGACAAGGGCGACAAGGGCGGCGGGAAGAAAAAGGGCGGCAAGCTCCACAACCTGATCTTCGTCGGCATGGGCATCGGCATGGTGGCCGGCATTGCGCTGCACTCGGTGGAGAGCTCATCGCCGAACCTCTTTGGGCACATCGTGTGGTGGCTCGATCTGCTGGGCCCGACCCTGTTCATCGGCGCCCTCAAGATGATCATTGCGCCCCTCATCTTTGCCAGCATCGTGGCCGGGGTGACGAGCTTGCCGAACATGAGGGAGCTTGGCAGCATCGGCTACAAGACCATCCTCTACTACCTCGGCACCACCACGGTCGCCGTGTCCATCGGTCTGGTCTTCGTGCTGGGGCTGGCGCCTGGCACCAAAGCGGCGTCCCTCGAGGTGCGTGAGCAGC
Source organism: Myxococcales bacterium (assembly GCA_030590865.1). Lineage (GTDB taxonomy): Bacteria > Myxococcota_A > Polyangia > Polyangiales > Polyangiaceae > JAPYTK01. The sequence continues at coordinate 27,105 of JAUVCD010000014.1, forward strand.
GCGTCGCCCAGCTCACCGAGCTTCGCGCCGAATACGCCAAGGAAACCGGGAAAGATGCCCTCGAATCGGCCGCCGCCACGCCCACCTACCTCCAGTGGCTTGCGAACAAGGAGGGCCAGCGACAAGGCGGTGGCCATGGCCACCAATGGAAAACGATCAGTGGCGCCAAAGAGCGTACGGCTGGGGACATGTTCCGCGATGACATCGTCAAGCCGATCCTGATGAACCCCTTCGCGGCGCTGAGCGCCAACCCACCCAATGCCCTGGGCATCATCTTCTTCGCCCTGCTGCTCGGAATCGCTTGCATGGTGGTGGGTGACCGCGCCGGTCCGGTGATTCGGGGCTTTCACGCCTTCAACGAGGTGATCATGCAGATCACCCGCTGGCTGATGTCGCTGTCGCCCTTCGCCATCGCCTGCATCATCGCTGGCCTGGTGGCCAAGAATGGCCCGGGGATATTCAAGTCCCTCGGCTGGTATGTGGTCACCGTCATCTTGGCGATCCTCGCCCACGTGGTGTTCTTGTTGATCGTCGCCAAGGTGGTCGGCAAGCTGGGCCCCTGGCGGCTCTGGCAAGGGATCCGTGAGGCCTGGCTGATTGCCTTTTCCACGCGTTCCAGTGCGGCCACTTTGCCGGTGACGATGCGCTGCGTGATCGAGAAGCTCAAGGTGCGTCCCAGGGTTGCCAATTTCACGCTGCCCCTGGGCGCGACCATGAACATGGATGGCACTGCGCTCTACGAGGGGATCGCCGTGATCTTCCTCATCCAGATCTACGGTGGCCTCGACGACGTCAGCATCACCATGACCATGATGACCACGTTGATCATCTTCATCACTGCGGTGCTCGCTTCGGTCGGGGCAGCCGCGGTGCCGGATGCCGGACTGGTGACCATGGTGCTGGTGGCCAGCGCCGTTCATTTCCCCATCTACTACATCCCGTTCATCTTTGCGGTCGACGCCTTCCTGGACATGTTCCGCACGTCGACCAACGTGCTCGGGGACAGCATCGGCGCCGTGGTGGTCGACCAGTTGGTCGGCAAGGAGGCGCCACCTGAGCCGGAGCCGCCGATCGAAGTGGCGGAAGAGCAGGAAGCCGCCTAGAGCGCATGGTGGAGGCGGCTCTAGCCGACCTGAGCCTCCAGCCGGTCAGCGCAGGTTGCTCAGTGCTGCCATTGCACCTGGGCGGTCACCGTCACGCCAGCATCACCCATCTCGGTGACTGCTGCCTGGACGGATGAACGGCCACCGAACTGAGCGGAGCGCACGTAGTTGCCCAGCCGGGCGCCGGCGAGGCTCAGATCGACGACGACGTGCAGGCCTCGCGAGCCCAGCAGCTTCTGGGTTTCGATGGCCGACACGCGCACACAGCTGTTCAACGTGCACCCGCCCATGACTAGGGTTGTCTTGCCGTCATCGAGTTGGCGGTTGGCCCACCTCTCAAAACCGTTGGTCGGCGGCCACAGCACGCTGTTCCCTGGTTTCACGAAGTAGCACTGGTCCCGCGGCAGCACGCTGGTGAGCGGCTCGTCCCAGTCGTAGCTGTCAGGCGGGAAGGGACAACGGGTGAACATTGTTTCGGGCAGTGGGTGACGGTTCTGCAAGAGGCGGGCGCAGCTTTCGAAGGCTAGGCGGATGGGCTGGATCTCTCTGGCTCCGTCCGGTCCCAGTGATTGGGCCCAACATCCCCGAGTGAAGGAGCGTTGCGGATCGATCACGAGCATCGCACCCGAGTGGATGGCCAAAGGCTCCAGGGCATCGGCGGCTAGCTCTGCCAGCTCTCGGTAGTCGTCGGCGGCCTCCGGCTCCCCGCTCTGTGCCAGGAGGTGGGCCAGCTGATCCTGCGCCGCGCCGGTGCTCTGGTGGGCCAGTGGGCCGTCGCCCTCGTCCGGTTCCCTCTGTTCGTCCCTTTCTGAGGGTCGTCGGCGATCACCGCTCTGCGGCACCGTTGGGCTCCAGGCCCGCAGCAGTACTCGCCCAAACGGGCCCAGGGGATCCTGCGCCATAGATGCCAGGCTCGCGAGGAATGCCTTTCGAGACAGGGGCTTGTGCAGGGTGAGCCGGTCCAACACCGCGTAGAGCCGTGCCTGAGGCCAGTGCCAGCCGAGTTGTCGCGCCGCCGCCTGGAGCTCGTCGCGGGACAGCTTGCCGTCGCCGTCCAGATCCAGCGCTGCGAAGAGCTCTGGGGCCAGCCCCCGTTGAGTGCTCATGCCGACAATCCTGCTGGCCTCCGCCGAGGCAATCGCCCTCGAAAAAACACGGAGCGCTGCGCTCCTTTTCTGGCCTGTCGGCGTGACGTGGTACGCTGACCTTGTGGGCGTGCCTAGTGAGAAAATCATCGGCCGCTACGCGCTGTTCGACGAAATAGCCTCCGGTGGGATGGCGACCGTGCACATCGGTCGCCTGGTGGGCGAGGTTGGGTTTTCCAGAACGGTCGCCATCAAGCGGCTCCATCCTCAGCTCGCCAAGGATCCGGAGTTCGTCTCGATGCTCGTCGACGAGGCGCGGCTCGCCGCGCGCATCCGGCACCCCAACGTGGTGCCCACCCTGGATGCCGTCAAGACCGAGGAAGAGCTGTTCCTGGTGATGGAATATGTTCATGGCGAGTCGTTCCACTACCTGGTGAAGCGAGCTCGCAAGGCGGGGGTACCCATTCCGCCCCGCTACGTCGTGCCCATCGTCGCTGGAGTGCTGCGCGGATTGCATGCGGCCCACGAGGCCAAGAGCGAAGGGGGCCAGCCACTGGAAATCGTGCACCGCGATGTCTCGCCTCAGAACATCCTGGTCGGCACGGACGGTGTGCCCCGGGTCTTCGACTTCGGGATTGCCAAGGCATGCGGCAGGCTTCAGGTCACGCGGCAGGGCCAGCTCAAGGGCAAGCTCCCCTATATGGCGCCTGAGCAACTGTCTGGCGGTGCGGTGGGGCGCCGAGTCGACATCTACGCCACCGCGGTCGTCTTGTGGGAGGCCCTGGCAGGGCGGCGGCTCTTTACCGCCAAGTACGAAGCCGGGTTGCTCGGCCAGGTGCTCGCCGGAGCTCGAGAGCTACCGAGCAGTTTTGCCGGTGATGTGCCCGACTGCCTCGACGATTTGGTCATGTGCGGCCTCGCTCACGATCCCAACGACCGCTTCGCGACTGCCCGCGAAATGGCCTCCGAGCTCGAACGGGCCGTGCCTTGCGCATCGCCGACCGAGATTGGTGAGTGGGTCGAAGAGGAGGCCAGCGACACGCTCTCGCTCCGTGCAGCCCGTATCGACGAGATCGAGAGTCGGGCGAGCATGGTGGCTGCGGTGCCCGATCAGCCGAAGAAGGCTCTGGGGCGCTACGAGCTCATCGCCGAGCTTCACAAGAGTTACCTCGGCTCAGGCTGGGCGGGGCGGGTCGCCAGCGGCGCAGGGGTTGGCTCGCTGGTTCTCATTCGCAGGGTCTATGCTCAGTCCGATGCCGCAGGGGATGGCGCTGACCCACCGGCGGTCAGCCAGCTGATCGCTGCCGCCCGTGGGTCGATGCCCTTGCGCCACGAGCGG
>JAUVCD010001098.1 GCA_030590865.1 Myxococcales bacterium
CCAGGACAGTCCTAGCTGACTCGCGCTGCCGGCCACGCCTGTCAATCGGGGCCTCAGGCAGGGGCATCCCCCGCCGGCTGTCTGCCGCAAAGTCATACCGGTCACCCAGGACAGCTCGTCCCTGTCATGTGAGAGATGTCCCTGGATCTGGCCCGACCCTGGTGCCACCCTGGAGCCACCGAGAGCGTCGCTGTCAGGACAGGCATGAACGAAGCGAAGCAGCAGTCAGCCGAGCAGCCCACCCGTGAGCCGCCTGCCCGCGAGTCGCCGGCCCCGGAGCTGCCGGCTGAGCGCAAGCGCCGACCTCGCCGGTGGCTTGTCGTGCTGGGGACGGTCTTGGCGTTGGTGGGGGTGACCGTGCTGGTTGGTTTCAAGCCGCTGGTGCGCCATCTGGCGGTGGAGCAGGCGCGCGAACGGGGCATCGTCTTGTCCCTCGGAGAGGTGCGCCTTGGCTGGTCTGCGGTGCAAATCGAGGGCTTCCGCTTCTCCCTGGTGGGTCTCAGCGGGGTGGGTGGAACGGTAGACGTGCTGGCCATCGATCTGGATGGGCTGACTCCGGTTCGGCTCGATGCCCGTGGCGCCAACCTCGAGATAGTGGGGACGGCGGCGACCCTCGCCGTGGCGTTCAGCGAATGGACCAAGGACTATCCCGGCCTGCTCCGGATCCCCGCCCAGGCCGAGCAGGTGACCGTGACCTGGCGGCCTGACGCGCTGAGCCCGGTTTGGCTGCACATCGCCGATGCCGCGGTCGTGCCGACTGCTTCAGGCGGGAGCTTCGTTGCCGAGCGGACCACCGTGCTCACCGTCGACGTCGGCAAGGTGGGGGCGAGCTGGACCGGTGACCTGTCGCGCATCGCGCTGGGGTTTGGTGAGGCCGATCTCGATCGCGCGCCGGTGACCATCGAGGTGGTCTATGCCGGTGAAACCCCGACGGCCGACATTGCGCTGCGGCCCACACCGCTGGAGCAGCTGGCGGGGCCCTTGGGTGTGGCCTTGCCCGTCGAGGGTGTGACGGCCAGCGGACAGGCTGCTTTGCGCTTTGGGTCCGACCCCACCCGCGGTCCCATCACCGGGGACCTGAAGGCCAAGCTCGACGGCTATTCGGTGCCTGTCCCCAAAGAGCTGGGTGCCTTCGTGTTTGGCAAGACCACCTTGCTCGAAACGAGCTTCTCAGTGTCTGACGACCAGCGGACCATCGAGCTTCACAAGACGGCGGTGACCCATGGCGCCTTCAAGCTCGCCGGTGACGGTCGCATTCACCGTCAGGTCGATGATGCCGCCATCTCCCTCGACTTGAAGGGGCAGCTTCAATGTGCCGACCTGGCGGATGCTGCGGCTCGTTCTCATCTCGGCAAGCAGTTGGGCCGTCTGGTGGGCGGTGCGGCTCGGTTGACGCTCAAGGGCTCGGTGGCGGTGGGCATCAAAATCGAGGCGACCGCCAGCAACCTGGCAGCCGCCAAGCTCACCCGTCACATTGGCGTCGGCTGCGGGCTTCGCTCCATGAGCGATCTCGGCCTTCCCGAGTTGCCGGACTTGCCGGAGCTCCCTGACCTCTCGAAGCTACCCAAGCTGCCGGGCTTGCCCAACTTGGAGCCAGAGTAAGCTGCTGGCGCTCAGCCGTCGGTCTTGATCAATCGCCAGCTGCGGAGGAACTTGCCCAGCTCACCGGTGAGATCGAAGAACAGCTCGCCCCGTGCTACCAGGCGGT
>JAUVCD010000969.1 GCA_030590865.1 Myxococcales bacterium
TACGGCGCCTAGTGCCTCGGCACCGGCAACGCCTGTCACCACTGCGACGAGCGCTTCACCGCCGCCACCAGCGACGACCATCACTCGACCGGCGCATCGCTACAGCGGCGGGGTGCGACCCAATCCCACGCCGGCCCACCGTTACAGCGCTGGGGTGCGTCGCTCCCCCAGCCCTGAGCGGACCAACTGAGTGGCGGGCTCGGCACCTCGGGCTGTTCCCTGCGACGCCATCGGCGACGACGTGGTGGTCGAGCGGGCCGCCGACGGGACGGTGCGCTACTTCCGGGCCAACGACCCGGCTCGGGAAGAATACTCTTACGACAAGCCCTTCATCCTGGAGCTAGAGATTTCCCGGCGCTGCAATCTGCGCTGCGTGCATTGCTATGCCTGGGCAGAGGACCGCAACTATGAGGGCGAGCTGAGTCTCGCCGAGATTGGCGAGCTGCTCTCGGACGCCCGCGATTTGGGGATCCGTGAGCTCTCGTTGACTGGCGGCGAGGTGATGTTGCGCCCCGACTTTCTCGACATCATCGACGCCGGGCTCGACCGTGGTTTTGGCACCCGCTTCGTCACCAATGGCACGCTGCTCGACGACCGGCTCTTGGGTGAGCTCTGCCGTCGACCCATCACGCTCATCACCGTGAGCCTCGATGGAGTCTCAGCCGCCTCTCACGAGCGCATTCGAGGCTCAGGGAATCACGAGCCATGTATGCAGGCGATTGACCGCCTGCTCGAGGCGGGGTTCGCCATCAGCGTGATCACCGCGTTTTCGAAGCTGAACATCGGCGAGTTCGATGCCCTGCTGGATTTCTGCGTGACCCGAGGCATTGACTGGCAGGTGCAGATCACCTCGGCCAAAGGACGCTGCCCCCAGCCGATTACGCTTTCGCCTGACGAGTACTACGGGCTTGGCGAAAAAGTCGCCCTCGCTATCTCTTCCGGTTTGCCGATCCACCTCACGCCGATGGATGATCTGGCCACCTACTCCCACTTCGCGCCGCTGAGCTTGTTGAGCGAAACGTGGAAGCAGGAATGCGCCGGCGGGAAGCTCAACATCTTCGTGCGGGCCAACGGCGACGTTACTCCTTGCTCAGCCCTCTGTTTCGATGAGTGCGTGGTAGGCAACGTGAGGCAAGAGCCGCTCTCGACCATCTGCCGTGAGCGGCGCTGTGGCGCGGCTTTGGCTTGGCTGAGCGCTGACCAGCTCACGGGACTCTGTGCCCGTTGTCCGTTCAAACAAGAGTGCCAGGGGGGCTGCCCCGAGATCCTCTTGTCCATGTGCCGCAGTCGGACCGAGAACGAGTACTGCTACCACCGAGTCGAGCAACGTCGCATCCTCAGCGACGTGCTCGGTGACGGCGCGGCGCGCGAGGCGTCGAGCGATGGTTGACCCCGGCCCGCTACGCTACGCCGTCATCGAGGTCACCAACCGCTGCAACTTGCGGTGCGCCCATTGTGCGTCGAGCTCGGGCCGTGCGCGGGACGATGAGCTCAGTCTGGCAGAAATCGTCGGTCTGCTCGACGAGCTGGCCGAGCTGGGGGGTGAAGAGGTCACCATCATTGGCGGCGAGGCGCTGCTGCGGCCCGACTGGCTCGACATCTGCGGTGCGGTGGTTGACCACGGAATGAGACTAGTGCTGGTCACTAACGGACTCCCCTTGGTCGGCAACGAGGCGGCTTTGACCGCGTTGCGTGACATTGGGCCACACATCATCGGGATCAGCATCGATGGCGCTACGCCTGAGAGTTACCAGGCGTTACGAGGCGTCGACCGGCTAGACGACGTTGTGGGGCTCTGTCACCGGCTGGTGTCGGATGGTCATCCGAGAGTCAATGCGATTACTACGTTTTGCCATGCCAATCTCGACCAGCTGGACGGGTTCGTGGCCCTGCTCGACGGCACCAGCATCAATTGGCAGTTTCAGATCGCCTCCCGAGGAGGCGAGCGGTTCGATGCGTCCCAGTTCTTGTCGGTGAGCGACTACGGCCGGCTCGCGGAAGCGATGCGAGATCTGTTCGTGGAGAAAGGCGATACGCTGCGGCTGTGCCCGATGGATGACTTCGGCTACTTCCCTCTCGATCCGGCGCTGCGCTTTCTGCACGAGACCTGGGCCGGTTGCATTGCCGGGGTGGAGCTCGTCGGCATTCGCTCCAATGGCGATGTCCTCGGCTGCTTGTCCCTCGCTGACGATTTTGTCGAAGCGAACCTGCGTCAGCGGAGTCTGGGTGAGATCTGGCGAGCTCCCGAGTCCTTCGCGAACCTGCGGCACAAAGAGGGCTCGCTCACCGGTCACTGTGCTCGCTGTCCTCACGGGCCTCAGTGCCAAGCCGGTTGCTCAGCCATGGCCTACAGCGCCACCGGATCGCTGGGATGCAACCCGTACTGCATTCGCTACCTGGAGACCCAGCAGATCCTCGGGGCTGTGGCTGGCACCGGGTCTGGCGGCGCCAGCTGTTCCTAGGTCGGTCGCACGCTAGGCCGGAGCCCCCTGGTGGGGCCGGAGCCCCCTGGTTGGGCCGCAGGGTGTATTCTTCGGAGATGAAGCGAGCGCTGGTTGGGATGGGTGTGTTGGTGGTGGCTTGTGGGGGCAAGGCGGTGATCGATTCAGGGGCGGGATCAGGCGGCACCGGCGGCACTCAGACCTCCTCGTCGACTTCCACGTCTGGGACGTCGACCT
>JAUVCD010000672.1 GCA_030590865.1 Myxococcales bacterium
CCGCTCGAGCGACTCGATGGCTCGTTGGCCTTGTTGCGTTGCCGTGTCCAGATCGGCCTGTTCCAACCCCGCCGCCATCGACTCGGCTTGGGACCGCGCCTGGGCCGCGGCGGCCCGGGCCGAATCGGGTGCCGATGCTTGCTGCGGCAGCTCGGACACTGCGGCGCGGACCGCCTTGGCTCGCTCGGCCAGTTGCTCGCTCAGCTCGCGGCGCGCTTCTGGGGACATTGCTTGGTCCAGGGCGGAGCGGACTCCGGCCATTTCCGCGGCGTGTTCTTGCCGTAGCTGCTCGAGGGCCTGCTCGTTGCCCGCCGCCTCTTCGGCGGCCTGGGAGGCCTCCTCTTGCCGCGGCCCCGGCTGGCTGCCCGTCTCCACGCCGCCTTGCCCGCGGCCGCCAGCGGACCCGAAGGATGGGGCCGGCTGGCGCAGTCGGGCCGCGAGATCCTCAGCAGCCAGCTTGGCGTGGTAGCGGTCCTCTGCGCTGAGCGCCCGATCGATCCGTCGCAGTCCGTTCTGGACGATTTCGCCGAGGTCGAGCCCCAAGGAGCCGAGCTCCAGCAGGTGCCTGCCTCCGCCAGTCAGGATTTGCAGATCCGCCGCGAGTCGTCGCTGGGCACGGGGGCGCTCGGCTGGATTGCGGCTCAGCGCGATCGCTGCCGCAGCGTCGGTGGCAACCTCCGACAGCTTGAGGCATGCGCGGCGGGTGTCTCGATGGCCCAGCGCTCGCAAGGCCGAGTCCACCGCGAGCAGGACGTTTTCGGTCCGCTCCACCAGGGCCGCATGACGTGGCGCCATGGGTCCCGTCCGCGCGGCCAGGAGGGCAGCGTCGAGCAGCTCGATCTGCCCCCGAACGAGCGCGGCCAGTCGCCCGCTGAGGCGCAGCCCACCAAAGCTCTCGTGCATCGCCTGCCGGAGCGCGTCAGTAGCGCGGGTCTGAGCTTCAGTTTGGTCCTTGAGATAGGACAGCCGATCGATGGCAGTGGGTTGCTCTCCGTCAATCCGAGTCGCCAGCAGATCGATGAGCTCGTCGCGAGCCTGTCGCAGAGCAGCGTAGCGGAGCGCTTCGCGCTCGCCGATCTGGGGCGGGATGATCATCAGAGGCTCGCTGCGCCCCCACTTGGGCCCGGTGACCGGATCGCCGTCCAGAGCTTGAACGGTCACCTCCACCGGGAGGTAGCTCCGCTTGAGGAAGCGGTCGTCGGCCTGCAAGTCGATGCCGCCGCGGTCGACGGTTACGCCCCCTCTGGGCTTGGACAACTCACGCCGTTCGCTACGCTCCCCTGCCTCGAGCACCAAAGCCACTTCTCGGAGCCCGTGATCGTCAGTCGCCTCCCAGTGGATGGGAATGCGGGGTTGCTCCAGCAGTCGGTAGGTTGCCGGAGCCCCGTCGAGCCGCACATGAGGTCGGCGGTCGGCGATGGCGTGGATCTCGAGGTTCAGGGGCTCTTCGATCACCACCTCGCCAAAGCGGGCGGCAATGACGAGTGAGACGTCTCGCTCAACGGTCCACCGGGCGACGACAGCGCCGTCACCGTCGTCGTGGAAGGCCACCTCGCTGGCGCCGTCGGTGAGCACCAGATCGCGGCCGTCGTGTTGGGGCACCGCCCGAACGGTGAGGGTGGTGCCCCCATGAAGGGTGCATGGGAAATAGGGACGCAGCGGGCGGCGCGGCAGGCCCAGGTAAGAGGGAGGCTCGACCGACAGCCGGGGAAGGTCGACCCAGCGGATCGCCACCGGGGCCACGCCGTCGCGGGCCGCCAGAACATCGACGCCTTCGAGCACTCGGAAGGGATCGGAGATTACGGCTCCGAGGGCAATGCACGCGACCAGCACGGCGAGAATGGATGCGCGCCAAGCGACCGCATTGGCCCGGGACGCTACCGGCTCGAGAGCCGCACGGCCGAGTAGGCGTGACAGGTGGGCCAGCGCTAGCTCGACCGAGCCCCGCTCCGGTTGGGTGGCGGTCTGTTCCTTGAGAGCCAGGGCTCGCAGCGTCGCCGTGGCCAGCTCGGGCTCGGTGCGCATGATGGTCGCGCTCATGACCGCCCGCGGGTCGCGCAGCCGTCGGCGAGCACGCCACCGGTGGATGACGGCGGGCAGGGTGGCCAGCACGACCAGACCGACGGCACCGAGGCGGGCCCAGCCGGTGCCGAGACGGCCCAGCAACGCTGCGCCGATCAAACCAGCAATCAGCAGGGCCCAGCAGGCACGATGGGCCGCTGGTGCGGTCTCGTTGTGCCACAGCGCGCGGAGCCGCTCGATGCTGCTGGAGGCGTCGATCATTCAGTGGTTAGCGTAGTGTGGGACCGGGGGTGGGGCCAGGTCAGCACGTGCGTCCATTCCGGTCAGCCTGCCCGTTGGCTCGCCGTGGTCAACCAGTCTCGTCGCTGCGCGCCCCGTCAGGGCCACAGGGCCCGGGCAGCTTGGATGGTGCCGTAGAGCGAGGCAACGAGCACCCCGACGAAAGCTGCGAAGGCGATCCAAGGCCGGCGATCGACGAAACGACCAAGCTGGCGCGTCACCCGTTTGACTAGCGTCAGGTGGCATTGCACGCGGACGCGGCCGTCGAGGATTCGGCGCAGCTCGACGAGCATTTGGTCGGCAGACTCCCAGCGGTCGGCAGGGGCATGTTTCAGGCCCCGGTGCACGAAGTGGTACAGCTCCATGGGCGCCATGGGCTGGGGCCCGGGTCGATGCCAATCCATCATCGACCAAGTCCAACCGCGGGTCGCCACGGCTTGAATCACGTCGTCGAGCTCCTCGAGGTGACCCAGGTAGTGGCGCAGGGTCAAGAGCTCATGGAACAGGACGCAGGCGCTGTAGAGATCGGTCCGAGCGTCGAGGGTGTCGTTCTCACCGCGGGCCTGCTCCGGTGACATGTAGAGCGGAGTGCCGATGAGGACATCGCGGGTTGAGGCGTCGAGGTCTTCAGACCGGGCCGAGATCCCCCAGTCCATCAGCATGACCTCGCCGTAGGGGCCGACCATCACGTTTGCCGGCTTGATGTCTCGATGCAGCACTCCGCTGCTGTGGGCGTACTTGAGGGCCTGCAACAGACCCATGAAGAGGTTGATCCGCACCTCGAAGCTGTAGCGCTTCACGACATCGGGCCGGCGCTCGGCGAGTTGCTCGATGACCTCCTCGAGCGTTTCGCCTTCCACCCGTTTCATGACGAAGAAGTAGCGCCCCTGGTCGTCCACATCGACGTCGTGGATGGGCACGATGTTGGGATGCTCGAGGCCTCCCACGGTGCGAACCTCCCGAGCGAAGCTCTCCAGATAGACCGGATCGGTTCGTTCGGGCAGCAGCCGTTTGAGCGCGACCTCACGGCCAATGTCGGAGTCTTGGGCAAGCAGCACCTCGCCCATACCCCCTTCGCCGAGCAGCTCACGAATCTCGTATCTCGGGCGGGGCGACTGGAGGGCATCTGAGGTGGGCAGAACGGCGTTGCGCGACCGGCCTCCGGTGCTGCGGAGACCGGGCTGAGCGGCAGTGGAGGCTGGCAACTCGGTGGCTTGCAAGGCCGTGGCGCCATTGTGCTTGGCGCCAGTCAGAGGTCGCTGCTGGGTGGTCGCTGCGCTTTCAGAGTCCTCCGGCTCGGGCGCATGGGCTGCTCTCTTGGCGGCCAGCTGGGCGATGGCGTGCTCGTAGCCGATGGTTCGCGCTGCCTGACCGCCCTGTCGGTCTTGATGAGAATCGCTGGCGCTCACGGTTCAGCTCGATGTGACCCACCGATAGGGCTGGCGCACGACTGGACCATCAATCGTAGATGTCGGGGCCATCCGACTTCGGTGGTGGCGGAGGCGGAGGCGGTGGCGGCGCTGGCTTGGTGGCCGGCTTGCGGGGGCGTTTCGGTCTTCGCTTTGGTCTCTTCTTCGGTTTTGCCGTGGCGCTGGCTGATGCCGTCGCCGAAGGCTGCGGCTCGGGCTCGAGGCTGGCAGCAGGGGCGGCTGGGGCCGGCGCTACGGTGCTTGGGGTGCCCTCAGGCACCGTCGGCGCGCCAGCGTCAGCGCAGGTTTCCCCAGCTGGATCCGCAGTTCCGACCACCAGGGCCAAGGTGATCCCCGAGCCGAGCGCCATACCACGGAGCAGGGTGGGCCAACGTCGGGGGGGGCGCATGTCGATGCCATCCAGCGAGGTGTCGGCGAGCAGGGCCTCTGGGTCGAACGCTGGTGCGATGACTGGACTGTCCGAGGACTTGGCGGTCAGCGTGGTGGCTGGTCCTGACGCCTGCTCAACAGTCGGTGCGGCACCCTTGGGCGCGGCGATCGGCACTTGCTCGTCCCGCTCGACCTCCGGGCCGCTGTCATCGCTGGGGCCGGGCTCATCATCAGGGAGCTCCTGATCGACCTCGATGGCCATGTCTTCGCTCGTGGTGGCCTCGGGGGTCGGCGGCTGCTCGGTGACGTCGGTGGGGGCGTTCTCGCTCGGCGAGGCGTCCTCCCAAGACAGCTCTACGTCGCTGTCGCTCTCGCTGGGACCACTAGCCGGGACCGGCGACTCGTGGTCGGTCTCGGACGCGGCCTCGTTGCTTGCGGGGGCAGCGGGGCTGGTCGGCGTCTCCTCGACGTCGGTGGCCTCATGGTCCTGTTCGGTCGCCGCTCCTGCTGACGGCTGGTCTTCGAGCGTGGCAGGCTCGTCGGGCAGCTCGTCGGGCGGGTCGTCGTCCGCTGGCGGAAGGGAGTCGCCTGAGCGTCTCGTCAGCGGCACTGGGACAGCATCCGCCGGAGGTGGCGGGGTAGCCTGGGCTAGTGGCGAGGACGGTGGAGGAATCACCGAGTCGGGCCTAGGCACCAAGGCTGGGGAGGGTACCGAGGTTGGGGAGCCCACCGCGGCAGGGCCGGGCGCCGAGCTTGCCGGAGGCGTTGAGCGGGGCGGCGGTGCTGAACGGACCGCTGGAGCTGGACTAGCCTTGGCCGGACTAGCCTTGGCCGGACTAGATGGCGCCGGACTGGATGGCGTCGCACTGGGGGACGATGGCGGGTCTAGCTTCGGAAGTGGTGCGGTCGAGGGAACAAGTCGTACCGCTGCCCGTGGAGCTCCTTCGCGGGCTGGTGGTGCGATGGACGTCGGTGCTGGCCTGCCGAGGGC
>JAUVCD010000824.1 GCA_030590865.1 Myxococcales bacterium
CACGGCGATCTCGCCGAGGGAATCGCTGCGATATCTTCTGGCGAGCTGGTCTGCCAGGGAGACCTCCGCTGGCACGGTGAGCAGCTTGCGCTCGGCTGCCATCTGCTTGAAAAGTGAGCTGGCATGAGAGGCGATCTGGGTGTCGGCCTCGGGGCGACCGTCGAACAGCACCTCGAGCAGTTTGCGCCGGAAATGCCAGTGCAGGCTCCAGCCGAGATCACCATTGGTGAGTACGACCGCGCCGACCTGCTGCTCGGGGAGCCACATCATGTTGGTGTGAAAGCCGATCATGGCACCACCGTGGGCTACGACAGGCACGCCGTACTTGGTGTTGACCATCAGGCCCATGCCGTAGATCACGTCCTTGCCGATCGACACCTGGGGCGCACGCCGCGCGAGCAGCGATTCTCGCGAGATGTAGCGCGTGCCATCGGGCAGCGCCCCCTCAGCCAGCTCCATGGAGACGTAGGCAAGCACATCACGCACGTTGCTCCAGGCCGCACCAGCCGGCCTCAACGGTACGATCGAGTAGTTGATCTCCATGAGCGCTCGTGCGGGCTTGCCATCGATGTCCGGGCCGTGGGGCATGGCGTGGTTGCCACCCAACGCGCGCGCATAGTCACAGGTGGTCGCCTTCATGCCGAGGGGTTCGAACACCCGCGTCCGCATGGCCTCGTCGTAAGCAGCGCCGAGTTCGAGGGTGGGAAACGCGACGTGCCCGCCGACGAAACCACCCGCGCCGGCGAGCGGGTTGGAGTACTGAAACATCTCACCGAACCCGCTGGTGGGCTGCATGGTCGCCAGGGTGGCCAGCGCGCTGGCGGGCGTGAGGCCCTCGAACTCGAGCAGCCACTCCATGTCCTGGCGAGGCAGCCCGGTGCAGGCGCAGACCAGGTGCTTGACCTGGACCTGGCGGGTGGTGTCGGCATCCCCGAGCTTGAACGACGGCAACAGGCTGGTCACGGGCGTGTCCCAGCTCAGCTTCTTCTCGTCGACCAGCTTGGCCAGCATGAGCGTGGTCATCGCCTTGGTGTTGGACGCGATCATGAACAGCGTGTCGGCGTCGACCTTGGTCTTGCTGCCCAGCTCGCGGACACCAAAGCCACCCGAGAAGACCACCTTGCCGTCCTGGATCAGACCGAGCGCGACCCCTGGTACGCCAAGTCCGGTCATGGCGGTCTCGATGAACTTCTTCAGCTCGGCGAGCCGCTGCGAATCCAGCGGGTTGGCCTTCTTGCCGGCGAAGGACTCGCGCGAGTAGCCCTTTGGCAGCAACCGGCCATAGATCAGCGCAACCTGGGCGAGTCTTTTTTCGCCCACCGCATGCGACATGTCGTAGATGCTGACGTTCCAAACTTCGCCCGCACGCCGCAGGCCGACCTCGACTTCGCGCTTTTCGTTGGGCGAGGTCTGGTAGCGGTATACGGCCCGGTCGGTCCAACCGTCCCTGTCCGACGAAGGGGTCACCACCTTGAGCGGCCAGCTGGCGTCGGGCTTGTAGGCTTGCCAGGCAGCCGCGACGGCGGCATCGGCGCTGGGAGCGCGCACGTCGACGAGTGCGATCCTCGAGTCACCCTCGGGGGCCTCGAGGACGATGGCCGGGCCTCGCACGATGATGCTCCAGCCGGCCGGCGCGATGAAGGTGTTGCCCTCGGTGGTGGTGCTCGGGGTGTCGGCGCTCAGACGTTTGGCCGCGGAAGCCTGAGCAGAGGCCTTCTTCTCTGTCGTTGTCTTGCAGGTGGCCAGAAAACAGGCGACTGCGACCGCCCCTGCTGCGACCGATAGAACTCGAAGCATGCTGGACCTCCCCTTCGAACGCTCGTGTGGACAGGTCGAAAGACCACCTTCCATGTGGGCGCGTCAATCCAAACCGTGGAGCCACTTCTCGCTCCGGGTAGAATACCCAGAGCTTGCGAAGGTCCTCTCCAGTGGTCGGGTCATCTGGCACGAGTCGAACCGGAGTCGAGGTAAATCGACGCGATGAGAAGCACCCTCCGGAGTTAAGGTGCCAGGAGTTAAGAGTTAGGAGAGTGAGGTGAGGAGTGAGGTGTCAGACCCTCCCACTTGACACTTTCCCGGTGACGTTCCCCGCTTGCATCCAGATACCCAGGTGCTGTCCAGACTCCGCCGCCAACCAGATGTTCACCTTAGAGCCGATCTCAAAACCTCTTGAACTGGGGATCGGTCTGTGATCTACCAGCATCATGAACCGCAACAATTACACCACCATACCGCAGGAGCTCTGGGAGCTCATCGAGCCAATCATCCCCCCGGACCCGCCGCATCCCAGAGGCGGAAGGCCGAGGGTCGAGGCGAGGCGGATCCTCGGTGGAATCGTGTACCGGCTCCGGACCGGTTGCCAGTGGCAGGCAATTCCAAGGCACTTCGCTCCCGGCCCCACCGTCCATCGTCGGTTCCAAGAGTGGGTCAAGGCGGGCGTATTCGAGGACATCTTCAAAGGACTCCTCTGGTACTACGACGAACTGCACGGCGTGGACTGGAAATGGGCATCCTTGGACGGGGCGATTGTCAAATCGCCAAAAGGGGGGATCATACGGGCCGAAACCCGACAGACCGCGGCAAACTCGGGGTGAAGCGGCATGTCCTGGTCGACGGACAGGGTGTTCCGCTGGCCGTCACCATCACCGGCGCCAACGTACATGACAAGTGGATGGTGGGTGAGACCTTGGACGCGGTGGTCCTTCGCGCTCCGCGAGGACCGCGCCGGCCCGAGCATCTCTGCCTGGACAAAGGGTACGACTACACGGATACCGAGGCCGAAGTTCGAGTTCGTCAGATCAAACCCCACATCCGACGGCGTGGAGAGCATCCGCTGCTCGGATGCGTCGAAGGCAAACCACGTCGTTGGGTCGTCGAACGAACCAACTCGTGGCACAACAGGTTCCGCGCTTTGCTCATCCGCTGGGAGCGCAACGGTTGTAACTATCTCGCTCTTGTTCATCTGGCGTGTGGCATCATTGCTGCCCAGAAAGTTCTGTTTTGAGATCGGCTCTAAGTGAAGGGCGAGATCAGCCGAAAAACGCAGTTGACTGAGCAGTATTATCAGTTTGAGATGTTTGGGATAGTGCTGGTTCTCAAGACACGCGAGTGAGGTCGAGGCCGTATCCGCATAACGCCGACGTTATGCGGTAAACCAATATATTGCGGGCGGTTACGAGCAAGTACTTGAATAGCGGTACCGCACAGGGTAACATGATTCATGGTTAAACTCAGGCGGGGAAATCTCGTTTTTGTTTCGTGGATTGGAGACCATTGCCCAAGCATGTTCAGGTCTATCGAGACGGAAAATTCGTGGTGAAATAGGACTTGGATGCGAGCTTGGTCATGAAGGGGAAAATGACGAAGAGGATAGAAAAGATTATCGGCGAATTTGTTGAAGAGAATTTGTTATGAAGATTCGAAAGATAGATTTCAACAACAAGCGGCGTTGTTTTGTAGTGGAGACAGCTCGCGGTCAGTTGTCGTTTCCTTATTCCAGAACCGATCTGGTCGCCAGTTCGCAGAACAAAGTATGTGAAGTCTACATTGACGATGATTTGGGTCGAGAGGGATTT
>JAUVCD010000406.1 GCA_030590865.1 Myxococcales bacterium
AGACAGGGCGGTCCCGCGCAGCTTCGGCCCGGAGCTGGCCCGCGCAGGGCCCTGGGCGCTTTGGCGCCGCTGAGGTCGCGTGGGAGCTTCACGCAGTCGCCAAAAGCTCGTCGCGAACGAGGTGCAACCGAATGTGCCCCGGCATCGTCTTGTCGAAGCAGTAGCCGCGAACCGCGTCTCGAACGTTGTTTCGCAGCTCGTCCCACGAGTCGGCCTGCGTGAAGATCGCTTCACTGAGGCACTCGGCTACGAAGCCACCGTCTCCCTCTTGGGTCACCTCGAACACCAGCTCATCCACACTAGAAACTGTACAGAGAGGCTGGGTGATCGTCCAGGCCAACACGACTCTTGGCTACAACGTCCGAGCCAGATCCCGCCAACCTTGCACGCACCGATTGGTAATCCGACTTCCAATTTGCGCAAGGACCCTATTCTTCGATGCGCTGCAACTGCCCGTCGGCCAGCACATACCCCTCACCCGACTCGGGGCAGCGGGTCACGCCATCCTCATCCGGCTCAGGCAACCGGCACCCGCGGCGACTCACCCACCCTATCTGCCGGCCGGGGACGCCCATCATCAGGGCATGGTCGGCGACATCGTCAGTCACCACCGCACCCGCAGCAATGAAGGCGTAACGGCCGACCGTGGCCCCGCAAACGATGGTGGCATTGGCGCCAATAGTGCAGCCTCGCCGCAACAGCGTCTTCTGAAACTCGTCCCGCCGACTGACCGCCGCCCGCGGGTTGGACACATTGGTGAGCACACACGAGGGCCCGAGAAAGACCTCATCTTCGATGGTGACGCCGTCGTAGACCGACACGTTGTTCTGTATCTTCACGCCGTCGCCGATGACAGCTCCTGAGGCGACGAAGACATTCTGGCCCAGCGTGCAGTCGGCTCCGATGCGAGCCCCGGCCATCACGTGGCTGAAGTGCCAGATGCTCGTGCCGGAGCCGATGGTGGCTCCAGCGTCGATGATGGCGGTGGGGTGGATGGTGGGTTTTGTCATTCGCTCGGCCAGGGTTCCTTAATGATCCTGAGGCGGCCTACGCCCTGCCGTGGCCGTTTGCTGTCCCTGGCGGGCTGGGTCGAAGGAGCGGCCTTGCACTCGGCGTCGCTTTCGCAGTTGGCCACCACGCACGCCGGTCCGGCGTGGCTAGTCACGCCGCGTGAGCCGGGCGGGCAGTCCTTTGGAGGTGACTGCACCACGTCGGCGCTCCCGTAGGTTGACATCAGTGAATGAGACGGATCTTGTGGCTCACCGGCTCGGTTCGCCATCCCCAGTCGGTCGACGAAACCACCAGGCCGTAGACCGGGTGGTAGGCGATCCCACCAGGTGAGGCGAAGGTGGCCGAGGCGAGCGGCCCGTCCACCACGGCAGCCACACAGTTGCTCGGCGAGCCAGCGAGGGTGGTCACCTCGGTGGTCGTCAGGTTGACCTGACGTACCGCGCAGTTGTTGAGGTCGGCGACGAAGGCGTAGTTGCCGGCCACCGCCACCTTGCCAGGCGAGTCGAACTGGGCCTGGCTGCCCTGGGTGGCGTCCGCGAAGCCCGCGACGCCGGTGCCAGCGACAGTGGCGACCGCCTTGGTGCCGATGTCGATGCTCCTGAGCTTGGCGTTGTCCCAGTCCACGAAGTACAGGTTCTCACCGGTGGCATCGATGTCCAGCCCATAGGGGCAGTTCATCTCTGCCGCCGGACCGGTGTCGTCCACGTCGCCGAAGACACCAGCGGTGCCCGCGAAGTCGATGATGCCGTTGGTGGTCAGATCGATCCGTCGGATGGTGTTGATGTTCGAGCACTCGGCGGCGTAGAGGAAGGGCCCGCCATCCCATGCGAGTCCAGCATAGCCATAGTAGGTCGAGGCGTTGATGAACGTGGTCGTCTCGCCTGTGGTGACGTCGACGGTGCGCAGCGCCGTGGGAACCGAGAAGCCCGCCCACTCGGTGTCGCTCATGTGGAGCAGCCCGAAAATGGGAACGCCCGGGTCGTCGGGCTGGCGGAACTGAGCGGTGGCGCCCGTCGAATCGGTCGAGTCCTGGGTGCCCATGGTGCCACCGGCCAAGGTGGCGACGGTAACGTCTGACGCCTGGATGTTGCTGGCGTCGAGCTGACTGAGATCCAACGTGCGGATCGCGTAGTTGGTGCCGTCAGCGACATAGACGGTCGCGCCGTCGGCGGTCAGCCCGTTTACGGCGCCGCTCACCTGGGCGACGTCGCCGGCGCCATTGGTGATGCCGGCGGTGCCGGTGCCGACGATGGTCGTCACGGTGGTGAAATCGGCATAGGTGAAAGCGTCCGCCCCGGTGGCCGTCTCGCTGGCGCCGTTGGTGAGTATCACGTCGGCCGCACCTGGAGTCCCGGTCGGCGTCAGGCAGGTGAGCTCTGAGCCGGAGATCCATTCGATGATTGGGCATGGCTCGCCGTCGATGCTCACCTCGGTGGTGTGGTCAAAGACGGTACCCAAGATGGTGACCGTCAAGCCACCAGGGTAGTAGCCGTGATCCGGCGCGATGCTGCCGAAGCTGAGGGCGGGCAGCCCGCACGAACCTGCGGTGCACACTTCGCCGGGATCGCATGGCGCGTCGCAACCACCGCAATGGCTGGGATCGATGTTGGTGTCGACGCAAACGCTGCCGCACTCGGTGGTGCCCCCGACACACTCCAGCCCGCAGGTGCCGCCAGAGCACAGCTCGCCGGCGGCGCAGGAATTGCTGCAGGTGCCGCAGTTCGCTGGGTCGAGATTAGTGTCCACGCAGAGGCCACCACACTCGGTGGTGCCTCCGCCGCAGCTATCGGCACAGCTGCCGCTGGAGCAGAGCTGGTTGGTGGGACAGACGTTGCCGCAGCCGCCGCAATGGGCAGGGTCGAAACGAGTGTCGACGCAGCTGCCCCCGCAATCGGTGAGCGGACATCCGCCCTCGTCGTCGTCCGAGTCGCAGGAACCGACGCCAATGGCACCGATGGCCAAGGCTAGCACGACGCTAACGCGCCTGATTCGAATGGACATGGATGTGCTGATTCGCTTCGCCATGGCCCGAGATCACCACAATCCCCGTGCAGGAAGCAAGAAGCGACGATGCCTATTGAGGACAGGGGCGCGCCACTAGCGCGGCTCGAGCGCCCCTCGCTCGCAGCGAACCACCTGAAAACTGTCGGGTATCACTCGCTTATCGTGGGCGATTAGGATGACTCGCGCCTGCCGGACGAGCTGCTGCAGCCGCTCTCTCAACAGCGAGCGACCAGCCTCGTCGAGGCCTGCTTCGGGTTCGTCCAACACGATCAGCTCGGCGGCTCCCTCCCGCCCTTCCAGAAACACCCGAGCGAGGTGCAGCCGGCGCAGCTCGCCGCCTGATAGCTGTCCCGCAGGAACCTCGAGGGGGGGCAGCTCGTCGTCGGCACCGTGGTGGGTCAGCGGCTCTTCTAGCTCGACGGTCCGCAGCGCCTCGAGCAGCTGCTCCTCGCCCGGCTCGTCACCGGCCAACAGCCGCAAATGCCACTCAACCGACCGTGCGGTGTCCACGTAGGCGTTCTGGGGCAGGTAGACGGCGCGGCGTCGCGAGCCCGCCAACCCGTGCTCGGTCGAGGGCTTGCCACCGATGCGGATGACGCCTTCGGTTGGTTCGATGAGCCCCAGCAGGGTGAGCGCCAGCGTGCTCTTTCCCGAGCCATTGTCCCCCACGATGGCCAAACCGACGCCCTGGGGCCACCGATGACTGAACCTACATGGAGTCGCCATCTGGGCCCCTGGATAAACCACGGTGACGCCGTCCATCTCGACGTCGCCATGCCATGAGGATTGACCGGAGGATGACTCGGCGTCGACTGGTGCAGGGCGGCCGCCGTCTGCTGGGGTCAGGGCCAGGTACTGGGCGAGCAGCTTGCGATGGGGCGTCGCGCGGACGAGGGCCTCGGCACCCCGAATGCAGCCGACCGCGAAGACCAATGCGGCGCCTCCGAGCACCGCAACCTCGGCGATTTGCTGGGTGTGCCCCGCCTCGGTGAGGGCCTCGAGATTGGCACGCAAGGGCAAGACGGCAGCCACCAGCGCCACGCCGAAGGGCAGTAGGCCAATCATCGAGCTGTAGGTATTGACCCGCCGCTGGTCGCGGGCCATGGCACGAACGCGCTCGAGCATCTGCCCCGCGAAGTGGGCTTGGCGGCGGTGGGCACGAAGCTCGGCTGGCGCCGCCAACAGGGCCCGGAGATCCTGCCCCACCTCTCCGAACAGGTCGAAGCTGCGTTGCTCGGCGTCGCGAATTCGACGTCGACCGCCCCGCAACACCATGCCACCGACGAGGACCACCAGGGAGCCGAGCAGCAACCAGGCTGGGCTCAAGAACCAGGCGACGCCGATGGACACCAGCACCAAGCCCACCAAGTCTGCGGCCAGGCGCGGGACCACCTCGGCCCCGATGACCGCGACTCGATAGGCGGCGTCGAGCAGCAGGATGACCGCTTCCTCTTTCGAGCGATTGCGCAGAGTCACGATGCTGTGGCGGGTGGTGGCGCTCACGATCCGACCCCACTGGCGCCTGACGTTTTGCTCGATGATCCAGCCTGAACAGAAACCACGCGCCACCGCCAGAGCGCTGACCGAAAGGGCGGCCACGATCGCCAGATCACCGAGCCCACGGGCCAGGGCGAAGACCGACAGCGGGATGGCCAAGCGCCCAGCCACGTCCAGCAAGGCGAGCGCGCCGACTCCCACCGGGCTCCCCACCCGCTCGGTCGAGGTTGAATCTTTCATAACGACGCGCAACAGCTATCATGTCCGAGCACGGGCTGTCCCTTCCTTGTGGCGTGGCTGCTCGAACGTCGCCACCGTGGTCATGTTGCTCCACAAGCTCTCGAAATTCATGAGCCGGGTTGCCAGCAGCAGCGGCGAGCAGCGTCGCTTCGCGGCCCTGGCCTGGGCCGCAGGACCATGGGTGGAGCTGAGTCTGAAGCTCAAGGGTCTGGAGCCTACGGTGCGGCTCATCGAGCAGCTGACCCATCGGGCTCATGGCCTGGGACGGGGCGCGAGCAACCGCTCACCGGACATCACCGAAGGGGAAAGGCTCGTGCGCCTCGCCTATCGCGCTCAACCGCTGCTGCGCGGCGGCTGTCTCGAGCGCTCGCTCGTCCAGTACGCCCTCCATTTGCTCGACCGCAGACCCGCTCGGCTGGTGGTCGGCGTGCGGCGCCCCGGGCCGACCGCCGCCGGCATGCTCGACGCTCATGCTTGGATCGAGGCCTTCGGTGGTGCGGCCCAGCCGACGGACTTCACGCCGCTGCTGGTGCGGGAGCTCACGCCGTGATTGACGTGAGACGGCCTGAGGCCCCACAACGATCCGTCGCCTGCTACGGGCTCAATGGTCTCGTGATCGAGAGCGCAGTCGAGCTCCCCACGCTTCGAGAGGCGTCCCAGGCAAGTGAGCCAGCGGGCAGGCCGCTGCGCTTTGGCATGGCTGCCCCTCGCGAGCCCGAGGCGCTGGACCGCGCGGACGTGCTCTACACCATCCCCCAGGGGGCAGACGAAAATGCGCCCTACATCACCGTGGCGCGCACTAGCGCTGCGACCATCACCACTGCGGCCCCAGCCTTGGAGCTGACCGGCGGCGGCTTCCTCCTGCGGGTGCACGATCTGGCCGACTTCATCGTCGACAGTCGGGGCGAGCGGGTCGTCTGCGCGCCCAATCCGGGGTGTCCTTTTGGTGACGTCGAGCAGCTGCTGGTCGACCAGATCATCCCGCGGGTGATGCACCTGCGCGGCGAGCCTTGTCTCCACGCCAGCGCGGTGGCCCTGCCCGGGCGCGGGGTCGTGGCGCTGCTCGGTCCAACCGGGAGCGGAAAGTCCACGACCTGTGCCTTGCTGAGCGAGCGAGGCGGCACGTTGGTCTGTGACGACGGCTTGGCGGCTCGCGTCGAAGGCCAGCGGCTGCGGGTCTTCCCCGGCTACCCGTCGTTGCGCCTGTGGCCCGACTCGGCCGAGGCGCTTTTCGGCTCGGCGGAGGACATGCCCATCGTGTCGCCCCGAACGAGCAAGCGGCGCCTAGGGCGGCCCTTGGTGGCCGAACCGATCTACCTGGAGCGCGCTTTGGTGCTCGAGTGCAGCGAAGAAGCGCCGAATCTCATCCCGCTGGTCGCCGTCGAGGCCGTTCGCGAGCTGGCGTCCAGCGTGATGCGACTCGATCGGGACAGTGGCCCGGCACTACAAGCTGAGTTCCAGTTGCTCACCGACCTGGCCGCTCGCGTGCCGGTGGCCAAGTTGAGCTTCCGCCACCAATGGGACGAGATCGAGCGGCTGCTCGACCTCGTCACCGCGGCCTAGGGCACCGTGATTGCGTTCTACGCCATCGTCCAACTGGACGGCGCCTCGCCAGGGCCGCAGATCCTGCACCAGATGGGTGCGTCGCTGGCCGCGATCCCTCATGAATCCCAGCGCCAGTGGGTCGGTCGCGGCGCTGCCCTCGGTGCGCTGGTGAGCTCGACGACAACGGAGGAAGCGTTGACCGAGCAGCCCCTGGTCGACGAGCCCAGTGGGCTGTCTGCGCTGCTGGCCGGTCGCCTCGACAATCGCAGTGAGCTGGCAGCCCAGTTGGGCGTCGACGAGCGACTCCGTAGCGATGTCCACTTGGTGCTGCGCGCCTTCGAGCGGTGGGGCGCGGCCGCCTTCGAGCATCTGATGGGAGACTTTGCCGCGACGGTGTGGGACGGCCACCGCCGTCAGCTCTGGTGTGCTCGAGACCCGTCCGGGGCCTGCCCGGTCTACTTCCGCGTGGCAGGCCATCGAGTGCTCTTGAGCAGCGACATCGTGGCGTTGCTCGCCCCCGAGGAGACGGTTGAGCCAGACGAGGTCGCCATCGCCGCCCGGTTGGCCGGCCATGTGGTCGACAACGAGCGCACCCTGTACCGCAATATCCGCCGGCTGCCGCCAGCTCATCGAATGCGGGTGGACGACCACGGCGTGACCATCAACAGGTTTTTCGACCACGACTTTGGCGCGCGGCTCCGCTTGAAAGATGACCGTGAATACGCCGAGCACTTCCGCGGTCATCTCCAGGACGCGGTGCAGGACCAGTCTCGCGCCCAGTCGCCGCTGGCCGTTGACCTGAGCGGTGGGCTCGACTCGTCGTCCATCTGCGCCATGGCAGGGGAGTTGCAGCGCGCCGGCCGTCTCCAGGCCCCTTCTTGGGAGCCCTATTCGTTGCGCTTCCCTGGCATGGGCTGCGACGAGAGCCGCTACATCGACGCCGTGCTCGGTCACCTCGAGGTGGTGGGTCGAGGGCACGAGCCAAGGCCGCTGAGCGACACGGCCGAACGGGCCCGCCGCTACCAAGACATGCCCGATTATCCCAACGGGGCGATGGCCGACGGCCTCTATGCCCTGGCACGAACCAATGGCTGCCAGGTGGTTCTGAGCGGCTGTGGCGGCGACGAGTGGCTCACTGGCAGCTACGCGAGCGCCGCCGACCTGCTCGCCTCAGGGGCCGTCGGCCCATTGATTCGTGGTGCCGCCGCGGCCACGGGCTGGCGGCCATGGGCCATGGCGCGCCACATGGTTGGCCACGCGCTGAAGCCCTGGCTGCCGCCGGCCGTCCGTCAGGCGCTGTCATCCGCCCCCACCTTCGCGCCATGGATCGACCGCCGTTTGGCTCGCCGGGTGGATCTAGCCGCCCGGCTCGCCAGGCCTCGACGGAAGCTGCCCGGGGCGACCCATGCCCAGACGGCCACGGTGCGGTCCGTTGAAAGCGGGTGGGTTTTTCACGGCCTGGAGATGGAGGCCCGTGCCGCGAGCTACCACGGGCTGGAGCTGCGCTACCCCTTCACAGACCGCCGGCTGGTCGCCTTCTGCCTCGCCATTCCCGAGGACCAGCGCGCTCGGAGTGGCATCACCAAGTGGGTGTTGCGTGGCGCCATGAAGGGGCTCCTGCCGGAAATCGTGCGAATGCGGCGGGACAAGGCCGAGTTCAGCGAGGTGGTCGAGCAGGCCCTCACGACCCTGCCTGCTCTGCCCACCAGCCGCTGGCAGCTCAGTCGCCGCGGCTGGATCGACCCCAACAGGCTGGCTGAAGCCTTGGCGAGGGCTCGCAACTGTCCGAAATCCGCCCACCTTCATGCGCTGTGGAGCACCTTCGCACTTGAAATGTGGGTGAATGAGCTTGATGTTGTGTGCAACTGATGGTTGGACGTATAAAGGAGTGACCGTGGACAAGCCGACCAGCCCCGACCGCCCGCAAGCCCATCCCGTGGGGAAGAAGCGCGCCTACCAGCCGCCGCGTCTCGTCGAGTATGGCGACGTAGCCAAGCTCACGACCTCAGGCTCTGGTGGTGGACTCGAGGGGATGAGCGGCAAATCCGGCATGAACTGACCGGCGACCACGCCCGGATGCCCCGCGATATCGCCTTCACCAACGCGCTGGAAGAACACCGGCGCTACCTCGGCGATCCGGTCCGGCTGCAGGCCTACCGCGCCGCCCTCGCCGAGACAGTTTGCAGCGACGATGTGGTGCTGGATCTCGGCTCGGGCACGGCGGTGCTGGGGGTACTGGCGTGCCGCGCCGGCGCCCGGCACGTCTACGCCGTCGATCGAGGCTCGATCGTCCAGCTCGGGCGCGAGATTGCGCGGGACAATGGG
>JAUVCD010000289.1 GCA_030590865.1 Myxococcales bacterium
AAGGCGTCGCCTTCCTGACGGGCAAGCTTCGTCAAAAAATCGATGACGAGCTCCCTGAGGTCATCCACTCAGTCGCCGCGCTGCTCTTCCCTCACTACGTCCGCCAGGTCCCGGCAACATCCATCGTCGAGTTCACGCCCTTGCCCAACGTGGTGCGGGAGAAAGTGCTGGTAGCGCGGGGTGCCGAGACGGGGTCGGTTCCCGTCGAGAATACCAGCTGCCGATTCCGCACGACCCAGGACGTCGAGCTGCTGCCGCTCACCGTCGAGAACGTTCGGATCGACACCGGAGCACAGCTCGCCCAAACGCTTCGGCTGGAGCTCAAGGTCACCGGTGGCGCTGCCCTCAGCGCCCTCGACCTGTCGAGGATTCGCTTCTACATTCACGGCGAACGACGCCTCCAAGACGATATCCGCCTGTGGATTGGGGCTCACCTCGACGACGTCGCTTTCGCCTCGGTGGACACCAGCGGAACGGACACGTCGGTGCTCACCCTGCCGGCGCGATCGGTGAAGTTGGTCGGCTTCGAGGAGGAGCAGGCGCTCATCCCCTACCCCAACACGGTCTACCCTGGCTACCGGCTGCTTCAGGAGTATTTCACCCTGCCGCAGAAGTTCGCCTTCTTCGACGTGACTGGCCTCGAGACCCTTCCGACCGACCGACTTGGCGACCGCTTTGCCATCCTGTTGCAGTTCAAGGACGGGCTCCCGACGGGAACCCGGGTGTCGAAGGACAACATCCGCCTGTTCTGCGCGCCAGTGGTCAACCTCTTCCCCCACACCACCGATCCGCTCAAGCCGGATCTCACCAAATACGAGTACTTGGCCCGCCCCTCCGGTGGCACACCGGATGCCTACGAAATCTACGGAGTCGACAAGGTGACCGGCATCGCCCGCCGCACCAGTCAGCGCGTCGACATCCCGTCATTCTTCAGCTTCCAGCACGAGCTCAAGAGCAACGCCGCCGCGGACACCGTGTTCTACCAACCCCATATTCGACCTGCCACGGTGGGCGATGGAGTGGACGTCTACCTGTCCTTCGGCACCCCTCAGGATGCCGGAGCAATCCCTGAATTCGACGTCATCAGTGTCGAGGCCACCTGCACCAATCGCCAGTTTCCTGGCCAGCTCAAGGTCGGCGACATCAACGTCGCCACCGCTACCTCGCCGGCAGTAGCCACCTTCAAGAACCTGATCGGCGTGACCCAACCACTGCCGCCGCCAGTGGGCCGAGAGCTGCAGTGGCGCGTCCTGGCGCACATGGCGATGAGTTACCGGTCCATTGCCGAGTTGGATGTGATGCGGTCCACCGTGGACATCTACAACTTCCAGGCCATCTACGACCGCCAGGCAGCCCGAGCCAACCAGCTCAGGGTGGCGGCCATCAAGGACGTCAGCGTGCGGCCCACCGACCGCCTCTACCGCGGAGCCCCGGTGCGAGGGGTGCGCGCCGACATCGAGCTCGACGAAAACGGCTTCGCCGGCGAAGGGGAGATGTACCTCTTCGCCAGCGTGCTCAGCGAGATGTTCGCATCTTACGTCTCGCTCAACTCGTTCACACAACTGTCAGTGCGAGGCACCAACACGAACGTGGTGTACACATGGGAGCCCAAGACCGGAAACCAGACACTGATCTGAGCCCGGTTGAAGGCTCTGAGGCCGTGCTGAAGGCGAAGATTGCCGCCTTCGAGCAGCGGGCGCCTGAGTTCGACTACTATCGGCTGCTCTATCTGTTGGAGCGCCTTCACCCGGACGCGCCCCCTTTGGGTTTCACGGGACCTGCGTCGGAGGAACGGATCCGACTGCGCGGCGAGCCGTCGCTGGTCTTCGCCTCGAGCGACATCTCCGAGCTGGTCCAGGTCAAGCTCGCCGACGGTGTCGAGCGAGTCAGGGTCAGCACTGCATTCCTCGGGCTCTACGGGTCGTCGTCACCCCTACCGACCCATTTCGTGGAGAACATCGCGCTCAGCGTCTACCAAGGCGGCCCGCAACCGGTGCGCGAGTTTCTCGACGTCATCCATCATCGGTTGCTGTCGCTGCTCTACCGTGGCTGGGCGAAGTACCGACAGAGCGTCGGCTATCTGAGCGGTGGCAAAGACAAGTTCACGCGCCGAATGTTCTGCGCCGTGGGGCTCGACGGGTTCTCAGATGCCGAACAGGCCATCAACCCGTTTTACTTCCTCAAGTTTGCCCCGCTGCTCGCCACCAAATCACGCTCCGCCCGAGGTCTACACGTGGTGCTCGACGAGCTACTCGGCGGCATCGGCGTCGACATCGAGCAGTTCGTAGGGCACTGGACGCTGATCGAGAAGCCCCTGCGCAACCAGCTCGGTCGCGCCAACCACCAGCTTGGCGAGAGTCTGGTCATCGGGCGCTACGTCTACGACGGAAGCGGGCGCTTCACGGTCAAGCTGGGGCCGCTCGAGTACGACGACTACCTGTCGTTCTTGCCAGGCGGCCACCGGCGACCGTTCTTGCAGTCGGTCATCAACACGTTCACCCCTGGCATCCACGACGTGATGCTCGAGCTGCATGTGGACTTGGACGCCGCCCCGCGATTCCAGTTGGGCTCTCCCCGAGCGGCTACCCTGGCGCGCACCGCATGGCTGGGCGGCACCGGCGACCAGTCCTTCCAGATCACCGTGCCGCTGGACGACCGAGACTTCGACGAGATGAGTGACGAAGACGAGGACCGCGGCGAGCCCCCGCCCCTACCGTGACCGTCCGAGGGCAGGATCAATAGACGAGCATGCTGCGCAACGCGTCGGTCATCTCGTCGATCGAGGCCTCGATGTCCTCGCCATGAACGATCTGAACGAGCAGAATGCGATTGCTCGAGCGCACGATGACCTCGTGGGCATAGCTGTCGTAGGGCGGACTGGACTCGATGGTTGTCTTGATCAGGTAGCTGCGGCCTTGGGCGTTGGAGGTCGCAACCGGAATCCGACCGGCCATGATGGTGCCACCCGCCTTCGCAACGTCTTCCTCGTAGCGGCTGAGCACCTCGACCCATGGCGCCCGAGTCGAGTCGGTGCGTTCATAGATGTTGAAGACGAACTGGCGAGGCGACTGGTAGGAGATTTGCCGTTTCTCCGCCGTGTAGTCGGCGGTCCGCAGATACCAGTCCAATGGACGAGACAGGCGAACGTCACCTTCGAGGATCGACACCCCGACGCGGCGTGGCAGCCGCGTAGATTGCTCGCGATCAAGGGGCGGGAAGTAGCGCTCCCAACTGAAGCGCTTGTCGATGACGCCCCGCTGATGCAGGTAAAAGACCTCGTCCTCGGACGGAGCGGTGGGCGAGCCCCCGCAGCCGAAGACGCCGGCGACGTACGCGGCAAAAAGCGCGAGATAAATCTTTCTCACAGAGTGACAATGTATGCCACCTCTCCCGTTTGACCAAAAGATCGCAAAAAGTTAGCCACAAACCCCTGACACATCCCATATTTGGGCAGCAGCCACTCAGCCGCCGGCGGGGCGGATCCACCGCCACGCCCGCGCGGTTGCGAGAGTACCCGCTGCCCCACGGCCGAAATCATGAAAGCACTGCTGCCGGTCCTAGCTCTGTCATCCGCGATTGTCCTCGTCTGGACGGGCTGCGTCGGCCTCGAGGCGGGCTCACGTTACCCTGGCTACTCAAGCAGCGATGTCCGCAAACAGCTGCTTTCCCCAGAGAACCAGGAGGACCCATCGATCACCTTGGGCCGCTTCAAGGTCCGCGAAGAGGCCTGTGAGGGAATCGACACCCACACCATCACCGGGACCCTTGCCCAGGATGATCTGGCTCGCTTCCTCGAGGCTCAGGGGACTCCGGCCGTCCAGGTCAAGGCGCGGGGCAACCTCTACTGGTACGACTTTCCAGGGACCGACGCCGACGAGGGCGACGTGGTGCGACTGCGCCTGGCGGTGCTCGAGGACAGCGCACAGGCGGCCGACGAGCTCCACGCCGCGCTACTCCATCACGGTCCCGGCTGGTGGGGCCTGAGGCGCTCCAACTTGTCGATTCTGGCACCCAAGGCCGGCGTCAGCGAGGCGATGGCCTTCGCATTGCGGCACAAACTGATGTGCTGGGGGATGGCGTCCATGGCCCAGGCGGACGACGTCTACGTCGTGCCAGGCCCCTACATGGAGCTGTAATCGGGGCACTCGCGGGACCGCAGCTCGGGTCAGAAGCCCAAACCGAGGCTGTAAACTTCATTTGACCCCGCTGAGTCGCGTAGACTGTCCCCATGCTCCGAAGCGTTCTCGGTTTGGCAGCCCTGGTTGCACCAGCGTTGCTCCTGTCGGCCCTTCAAGGTTGTGGCGAAGCACTGCCTCAAGATCTCTGCAACTGGCTCGCCGACACTAACAACTGTTACGCGCGCTTCGCCGACGACGTAGGCACCCAGTGCGGCTACGACTTCGTGCCTGGCAACGACCCGGTCGCCAGCACGACCGGCTCCTTTGCCGCCCGGGACGACCTGTCGCTCTGCGTCCTGAACGAAGGGGGCCAGGTCCTCTTCGACCCGCCGCCTGATCTGACTGCCTTCCCAGTGCAGAGCTTGGGCTTCAAGCTCTTGGACTCTTTTGCTCAGGAGTGCGGCAGCGGCCTGAGCAGCGGGGACTACAGCTACTCGGTCACCATCAATCCAGTGGACGCCAACGACGCCGGTGCCAGCGCCCCTCTGGATGACCACATCACCGGGGGCACCTTCAGCGTCGAACAGCCAGCTGGGCGGGACGTGATCGACGTCACCTGCCCAGGGGCCACCGACGCCTACCACTTCAATACCCAGACCGTCGACAAGTGCTCCGAGTACGCGGCCTTGCTGCCCCGCGCCATCCTCGACTCGAGCCCTGGCCGGCCTGAGTCCCCCGCTTCAGCCGCCATGGCCGGATTCGTTCGCTTCAGGGTCGAATACCCGCCCGAAAACCCGGATGCAGAAGGTGCTCAGCCCCGAGTCGTCGAGTACTTCAATTGCTCCATCCCGGCCCCCCCGGCGCCGTGCCAAAACGGCATCCGGGACGGCACGGAGACCGACGTAGACTGCGGCGGAGCCTGCCCCACCAAATGTGCCTCGGGCATGAGCTGCGCCACCGATGCGGACTGTGCCAGCAACGACTGCGCGCTGAACGCAGGCATCTGGCAATGTGTGTGACTTGGCGCGCCCGGCCCGACGGGTCGACGTCAGGACGAGGCGAGCAGCTTGACGACCAGGGTAATGCTGCCTAGCCGCAAACGATCGTTATCGTGAAGCTGACGCTGGGTGCCTTTGGACAGGCGCTGCTCGTTGACGAAAGTACTATTACGGGAGCCTACGTCCTCGACGAAGGCCTGACCGGTTGAGGGGTCGCCTTGCATCACCGCGTGGCGCGCTGAGGCGCTGGCGTCGGGAAGGGCCACATCGGGCGTGGTATCCAGCCCCGCGCGACCCAAGGTCGTACGGCCACTGCGTAACGGCCAGAACTTGCCGGTTGGCTCGTTCTGGAAGGTGACCAAAAAGCCAATCAGCACCGGCGCGCCAGCGGCTGTAGGGATGGGATGGGGGGCCGGGACGGAGTCGACCGTGCTGTTGAGACTAGCCGCCCCAGGCGCAATGATCGGCGGCACCGCCGGTGCCGAGCCGTAGCTCCCACCTGTCACCGGCGATGGCGGCATCGGCGCTCCGCCGGACATGGCGGGCGCAGGCGCAGGCGGCGCAGGCGCAGGCGCAGGCGCGGGACCGCCAGCGTTCACCGGCGGTGGCGGCGCAGGGGCACCGCCCCCCGGAGCCGCCGCGGGCAGGCCCGGGGCGGAGGGTGCGGGCGCTGGGGGCAGCGGCGCCGGCGCAACGGGCAGCGACCCTGGTGATGCCGGAGCAGGCGCTCCGGGGCCGGGAGCAGGCGCCCCGGGGCCGGGAGCAGGCCCAGCGGCAGCAGCGGGTGACGGACCACCAGTGGCCCAAGGAGACACCGCCGGCGCGCCGCCGCCGGACGTGAATGGCGCGGGTCCAGGGGGCGCCGCTGCCGGCCCTGCATGGGCCGGTGCTGGAGGGGCGGGAGCCGGTCCCGGAGGCGCATGGGCCGGTGCGGGGGGCGCCGGTGCGGGTGCAGGAGCATGGGCCGGGCCGGGGGGCGCCGGTGCGGGCGGAGGCGCATAGCCGCCTGCCACCGGTCCAGGCGGAGCCGCATAGCCGCCTGCTACTGGCGGAGGCGGAGCCGCATAGCCGCCTGCTACTGGCGGAGGCGGTGGCGGGTATCCCCCGGCTGCGGGGGCAGGCGCGGCCCCATAACCGCCAGCTGCCGGAGCTGGCGCTGGGGCAGCCCCCCCAAGCTCACGCCCACACATCGAACACTTGGTGTCCGAATCCTTGAGCATCCACTGACATTCTGGATTTGGACACTGCTTCATGGGCCCACCGCCACCAAGAGGAATGCAGGATAGCCGAAGCTCAAGCCCCCTGCATGTCCGAAGTCAGTTCCCGTCGTCAGTTCGCTGCCGACTCGGCCGACTTGGACGTCTTGGCCTCGTCCTCCTGACCAGCGGGCTCGATGATGGGCTCAGGCGTTGCCTCGAGAGCGTGATCGAGAACCTCGTTCATATGGCTGACGAAGAGGAAGTCGAGCTCCTCGAGGATTTCCTTGGGAACCTCCTCGAGATCGACCCGGTTGCGCTCCGGCAGGACCAACCGCTTGATACCTGCACGATGAGCCGCCAGGACCTTGTCCTTGACCCCGCCTACCGGCAAAACACGCCCACGGAGGGTGATCTCGCCGGTCATGGCCACGTCGTGACGCACCTTGATCCCCACCAGCAGCGAGACCAGCGCGGTGAACAGGGTCACCCCCGCGCTGGGCCCATCCTTGGGCATCGCTCCCGCAGGGATGTGAATGTGCAGATCGGTCTTTTCCAGGAAGTCCTTCTGAATCCCGAAGGCATTGGCGTTGGAGCGAATGAAGGAGAGGGCCGCGTGGGCTGACTCTTTCATGACGTCGCCCAACTGGCCGGTAAGCTGCATTTTACCGCTGCCGTACATGCGGGTCGCCTCGATGAAGAGGATCTCACCGCCGACGCGAGTCCAGGCCAGACCGGTCGCAACGCCGGTCTCGCTGGTCCGCTCCGCCACTTCACTGATATATTTGGGCGCCCCGAGGAACTCCTGGACGTCGTCTTCGTTGTCGACGACCCGGGGCTCGGTCTCCCCTTCGGCGACCTTAACGGCCATGCCTCGCACCACGGCGGCGATCTGGCGCTCGAGTTCGCGCACGCCAGCCTCACGGGTGTAGTGATCGATGATCTCCTCCAGGGCCGTGTCGCGGATCTCGAGCTGCTCCTCGCTCAGCCCGTGTTCCTCGAGCTGCTTGAGCAAGAGGTGTCGTCGCGCGATGGCCAGCTTCTCCCGTCGCGTGTAGCCGGGCAGGGAAAGGGTTTCCATACGGTCACGCAGCGGCGGCGGAATCGGATCAGGGATGTTCGCGGTGCAGATGAACATCACGTGGGACAGGTCGTAGGGGATCTCCAGATAGTGATCTGCAAAGGTGTGATTCTGCTCTGGGTCGAGCACCTCGAGGAGCGCCGATGCTGGATCACCCCGGAAGTCGTGACCGAGCTTGTCGACCTCGTCGAGCATGAACACCGGGTTGATGGTCTTGGTCTTCTTCATCCCCTGGATGATCTGCCCAGGAAGCGCACCGACATAGGTACGTCGGTGGCCACGGATGGCGGCCTCGTCGTGCACGCCACCGAGGCTGATGCGGTGGAATTTGCGACCCAGGGCGTTGGCGATGCTGCGCCCCAGCGACGTCTTGCCGACACCGGGCGGTCCGATGAAGCAGAGGATCGGCCCCTTCTTGTCCTTCTTGAGCTTGCGCACCGCGAGGTACTCCAAGATGCGCTTCTTGACCTTCTGGAGGCCGTAGTGGTCGGCGTCGAGCACCTCCCGCACCGCGGCAATGTCCAGGTTGTCCTGGGTGGACTTGTGCCAGGGCACATCCAGGATCCAGTCGAGGTAGGTGCGGACGACCGTGTACTCAGCCGACCCGACCTGCATCGACCTGAGACGCTTGAGCTGCTTGCGCGCGACCTCTTCGGCCTCGGTCGGAAGGTTGGCCTTGGTGAGGCCCTCCTCGAGCCCGTCGAGATCACCTTGGTCGCCCTCCTCGTCGCCGAGCTCTTCCTTGATGGCCTTGAGCTGTTGCCTCAGCACGTACTCGCGCTGGTTCTTGCCCATCTCCTCTTTGATCTGCGAGTTGATGCGCTCCCGCATCTTGAGGATCTCGAGCTGACGGGTCAGGAGCCTGAGCACCTTTCGGATCCGCTCTTTCACCTCGAGCGTCTCGATCAGATGGGCCTTGTCCTCCACCGGTGCGTCCAGATTGGCGGCCACCAGATCGGCCAGGGCTCCTGGGGCCTGAATGGAATCGATCAGTGAGCCAGCCTCACGGGGCAGCTCGGGCATGAGCTGAATGAGCTGCTTGGCCACGTCGCGCAAGCTGAGCGCCAGGGCTTCAGCTTCGACGTCCTCGCTCTCAGGCTCCTCGATCTTCTCGATCTGCCCCTTGAGGTAGGGCTTGTCCTCGATGACCCGCTCGAGCCGAATGCGCGACAGCCCTTGGAGGATGAGGGAGTAGTTTCCCGAGCTGTGCTTGAGCGCCTTGAGCACCCGAGCGGCACAACCGACAGGATACATGTCCTCGAAGCCTGGATCGTCGGTCGATGGATCGCGCTGCGCGAAGATGGCAATGACCGGCGCCGGTAGATTGTCGACATCCTCGACGAGGGCCACGGATTTTTCCCGTCCCACGTCAAAAGGGGCAACGGCACCTGGGAAAAGCACGGCGTTGCGAATCGGCAGGATCGGCAACTCGGTGCCGAACGCGATGTCATCCCCGCTCGGTGGTGGCGTGTCCGGATTCGATTCGTCAGACATGAAAGCCTCTTTTGGTCGTCCCCGCCGCGAGCCAAGCCCGTGGTGGGCAGCGACTCCCAACGGGCGCGTCGACCCATCAGACGGCGAAACGCCGACCACCTCGATAGCCGCTACGGGCACCATAAGCACGCTGGCCGGCTGTGACCAGCCCCCTGCAGACTTCTCGACCGGCGGCTCGAAGAGGGGCCACAGACTGCTCTAGCCTGCTGACACAGCTCCGAGCCGGTGGTACCGGTGGGCCCTACTCATGATCGACCCCTGGTTGGGCCTGGCCGCCCTGTCGCTCACCCTGGCCGCGAGTCCCGGAATGCCTGATCGGGACCCCGGCTCGAGCCCCACGTGCCCCCAGGACATGCGACTCGTGCAAGGGGATCACTACGAGAACATGGGCCATCTGTGCCTCGATTCTCGCGCCGACGTCAAAGACACCCATTGCTACCGCTACGCTGAAGATCTGAGCCTGCTGCAAGGCCCGGTCACGCCCATCCGGGTCTGTATGGACCAGTTTGAGGCGCCGAACCGCCGGGGCGCCAGCCCCCTGGTGATGCAGTCGTACAACTCGGCCACCCGTTGGTGTGAGCGGCGGGGCAAGCGGATGTGCGCTGAGCGTGAGTGGGAGCTGGCCTGTGAAGGACCACACCACCTACCGCTGTCCTACGGCTGGGCCGTCAACGTCAAGCTGTGCAACTCGAACAAGCGGTGGAGGCCCGTGAATTTCGAGGCCTACGGGAAGACCCGCGAAGAGGCACAAGCAGAGACCAAGCGGCTGTGGCAGGGCTCGGTCAGCGGTCGCTACAAGACCTGCATGTCACCCTTCGGCATCTACGACATGATGGGCAACGTCGAGGAGTGGGTGAGCACGCGCAAGACCCGCAAATGGCCAGGCGCTCTGATGGGCGGCTTCTGGTCCAAACCCTGGACGGGCTGCCGGGGCACGAACGACGCCCACCGGCCTCACTTTGCCTTCTACGAGACAGGCTTCCGGTGCTGCAAAGACCCGAAACCGCCGGCTAGCCCCCAGGGCGGAGCCGCTCGCTGAACCGACACGGACCAGGAGGCCACCGGTGCGCACAATCTTCTTCGGCACCCCTGAGATCTCGGTCCCGGCGCTCGAGGCGCTGGCCGCCACCACCGAGGTCGCGGCGGTGGTGTGCCAACCCGACCGGCCCGCTGGGCGGGGACTCACCCTCAAGCCGCCGCCAGTCAAGCTCTGTGCCGAGCGGCTCGGCATCCCCTGCGCTCAGCCAGAAAAGATCCGAACCCGCCAGTTCGTACAGTGGGTGCAGGCGCAGCAGCCAACCGTCGCGGTCGTGCTGGCCTATGGGCACATTCTGGGACCTCGATTGCTCGCAGCCCCGCAGCAGGGGTGCATGAACCTCCATGCGTCCTTGCTGCCTCGCTACCGCGGTGCGGCCCCCATCAACTGGGCTGTCGTGGGTGGCGAATCGAAGACGGGGATCTCCCTCATGCAGATGGACGAGGGCTGCGACACCGGACCTGTGTTCTGTCAACGAGCCACCCCGATTGGGCCCAACGAGACGGCCGGCGAGCTCTACGAGCGGCTGGGCGTGCTCGCCGCCGAGGTGATCCGCGACGACCTGCCCCGCGCGGTGACCGGCCAGCTCGAGGCCCTCCCCCAGGACGATGAAGCGGCCACCGTGGCGCCGCTGCTCCGCAAGGCCGACGGCTTGGTCGACTGGACAGGCGCCGCCGGTCCCATCCACGATCGGGTCCGAGGCATGACGCCCTGGCCGGGAGCACACACCACCCTCGACCAGAAACGGCTCAGACTGCTCGAGACGCGCTTAGGGGCTCGGGACGGTGAGCATGGCCCGCCCGGAACCATCATCAGCATCGACGATCAGGGTGCCGAAGTCGCCTGCGGTGAAGGCAGCATCGTGCTGCAGCGCGCTCAACTGGCCGGCAAGAAAGCCCTGCCCGCCATCGAGCTTCACCGCGGCCGCGCCATCGCCGCCGGCACCCGACTAGGCACCGAGAAGTGAGCTTGCCCGCCTCGACGGGCGCGCGCTCAGCCGAGCGCCCAGTCGCGAAGAGCCGGTGGCGCATCATCAGAACGAGGGCCACGCTCGTGGCACTGGCATGCGCCTGTTTGGTCGCAGCAGATGTCGTGGGCACGCTGGTCTTTCGCAAGCTCACCCGCGAGCCCAATCAGGTACGGATTCGGTCTCCGATCTATCACCACGATCTGAAGCCCCTGACGGTCGCCAGGGAATCATGGGGACCGCACCAGGTGACCCTGCATACCAATTCTCTGGGGTTCAAGGGTGAGT
>JAUVCD010000861.1 GCA_030590865.1 Myxococcales bacterium
CGGCACCACTCCGCGACCTCTGCCTCAGCCCGCGCATCGCCCAACAGCGTACCGATGATCATCGGCGGCACCGTCGTGGCCCTCATCATCATCGCGATATTGGCCTTCAGTGGAGGCTCGGACGAGACCACCACCCAGAGCACTGCCGCAAGCTCGGCGCCCCAGCGAGGAGCAACGCCGCCGCCGACGGAGACCGCTTCAGCCCCCACATCAACAGCCAGCGCAGACGAAACCACCGACCCGACCGATGCCGGCGCAGGCGGCGCCGGAGCCGAGACCGAGGATGCAGGCACCGAGGACGCTGGCCCAACGGCCGTCCCCACGGCCACGATGACCCAACCGCCGCGCCAGCCAGGCAAGTGGCCGCCACGTCGGCCCCCGACCCAACCCAAGAAGCCGAAGACGACCTTTACGCCGACAGACATCTGAGCCAGCCGGGCCGGTCGGCATGATCACTCAGATCGTGAGGAGCACCATGACACGCATCCGCTGGAGGACTGTTCTGCTCTGCGTCGCGCTGGCGGTGGTTTTCGCCCCCACCGTCGCCTGGTCTCAAGGCGCCGCCCCGGGGGACGCAACCGAAGAACAGAAGGATCAGGCACGCCAATACTTCACCACAGCCATGGCGGCTTGGACGGACAAGCGCTTCGAGGAAGCGCTCCAGGGTTTCCGAAGCTCCTACGACATCGTCGCGAGCCCCAACTCTCATTTGATGGGCGTCCGCACCCTCGTCAGCATGAGCCGCAATGCCGAGGCCTACGGCCAGGCACAGGCGGTCGTGGCGGAGGCCGACGCGGCGGCCGCCTCGGAACCCAAGTATGAAGCCACGGCCCAGGCAGCCCGCGAAATCGTCGCCAAGCTACGGCCGCTGATCGCCCTAGTGACCATCGTCGGAGCCGATCAGGCTGCTGATGCGGAGGGAACGCTCACCGTGGCTGGTCGCGCCATCGAACGGCCCCGGTGGGCCGATCCGGTGGCGGTCGAGCCTGGCGAGGTGACCGTGACACTCGGTGGGCTGCCATCGAAACAGATCACCGCCGAGGCCGGTGGGGAACACCGCGTGGACTTCACGCCCGCCCCACCTCCAGAGCCCCAGCCGGTGGTCGCCTATGACGGGCCCGACCGGCGGATGATGGCCTACATCGCTGGCGGCGTCGGCGCGGCGGGGCTGGTCACCTTTGCCATCTTCGGGGGCCTCGCGCTGTCCGAATACGGTGATCTCGAGGACCAATGCCCAGACAAGCAGTGCCCGAGCGACCTCAGTGATGACGCCGACTCCGGCCAAACCTTCCAGACCGTCGCCAACGTCGGCCTGATCATCGGTATTGTTGGCGTAGTCGCTGGCGCCGGGCTGTTCACTTGGGACCTGCTGGATGACGGGTCCGGTGACGAGGGCGCCGATGGGGAGCCCGTGGCGCGACGGCCCCAGCTCACGGTAGGTCCTGGATCGGCCATGGTGACGGTTCCCTTCTGATGACCGCTACTGGGCAGCGGCGCACCGTCCGCCTCGCCGGGCGGGCGACGACCTCCAGCGACAACACGCCATGTTGACGATCCGATCGACGGCCTGGCTGGTGTGGCTGCCGCTGCTTAGCTGCGCCAGCGCCGATCGTCCCGCAAAGACCCCGCCACCGGTCGGTCTCAACGAGACGTTCATCCCCCAGGACATCGAGCCCGTCTCCACGCCGACGCCCATGGCCAGCGAGCCGGTCGAGCAGCCCATGAGCTTGCCTCAAACCTGCGCTGACCAGAGCGCGGACATGTGCGTCCCACCACCAGACTTCATCGGGCGGCTTTGCGCCATCCGACATCCCAACGTCGCCCTGGCGATGTTCAAGAAGGACACGCCCTGGACACGGGCTTACGTCCGAGTGCGAGAAATGGAGGCCTGGTACGTCCCGGCAGGCCGCTCCCGCCCACTGACGCTCAAGTTCGCCGAGGAAGTCTTGATCATTGCCGACCGGTCGGCAGGGCCAGGAGGCATGAAGGTATCCGGCTCAGGCAGCTACGATGTCTATCGCTGGGACGGATCCTGCGTATCGGTCATGTCCGACGAAGTGTCACTGCGCCCCCCCGGTACCCCCGACGTGGCCATCATTGCGTGGCGTCACCTGGACGATGGCATCCGGGATGCCTTGATGGGGCACCGAAAGATCCAGTTCCGCAACGACCTACGGTTGAAGAGCTGCAAGGAAAACACCGCCGCCAAACAGTGCCAGCGTGCGCTTCGCGGACTGAGTCGGATGGTCGCCGACTTCGTCCGCCGAGGCACAGGCGAGCTGCCGCTGCCCGATACTCTGCCCTAGCCCGCCCCCCGACCAAGGCGTCGGTTGCTATACTCCGGCCATGCGCCACTGGGGACTGCTAGGACTCGCTTGCTTGGTCTTGTCACTCGGGATTGCTGCCGGCTGCGGCAATCCGCTGTGGGTCATGTCACCCTCCGAAGGAGGGGGCACGACCAGTGGCGGCGCTGATGGGGGCGGCGGCGGCATCGGTGGGCTGTTCAACACCGGCGGTGCGCCTGGCGGCAGCGGTGGAGGCGACCCCTGCGCCTCCCAGAGCTGCCCGGCAGACCAGCATTGTGAGGTGGTCGATGACGTGCCCACCTGCGTTCCCAACACGTGTGACGACCTGAACTGTGGTCCCACCGAGGAATGCCAGGAGACCCCCAACGGCGCCATCTGCGTCGACATCAGCTGCGTCGATGACGTCGATTGTGTCCCCGAGCAATGGTGTGACAACGGCGTCTGCGCCGACGATGTCTGTATCCCCGGAGACACCAGCTGCCAGAATCAGGACCTCTACGAGTGCCAGTCCAACGGCGGTGGCACCTTCCTCAAGTACGGCTGTGGCAGCACGGCCTATTACTTGAGCACCTGCATCGACGACAATCAGGGCAACGCCTTCTGTGGCTGCGAGGACGACTGGGACTGTCCCCAGAACACCATTTGTGAGGCCAATAGATGCGCCGGCACGGGCCAGCCGCCGACCTGCTTCCTAGCCCCTGAACCGTTCAGCAACGTGCTGCCCACCCCGGAAATCGTGTGGGGCGGCACTCAGGCGAACCCACAGGCCACCGGCAGCCCCTTCCCTGCCTCGGCCCAGGTCGTACAAGCGCCCGTCGTCGCCAATCTGGACGACGACAACGGCGACGGGTTGATCAACGATCTGGACTTCCCAGAGATCATCTTCACGTCCTTCTGCAACAGCGAATTCACTACCAACGGCGTGCTGCGAGCGCTCCACGGCGGCGGCCCCAGCAAAGGGGGCGACTACTTCGCGACCTGTGGCACCACCGAGTGGCACGAAGGGGATCCGCTGAC
>JAUVCD010000666.1 GCA_030590865.1 Myxococcales bacterium
CATCATGCTCGGCACTGACCCATCGCTCCGGCAGCGTCACGGTGTAGCCGCGCGCCGATTCCTTGGGGGCGGCATCCGCCGTGCCGGTGGGCGCCGCCGCAGGTGGTGGGCTCGCCGGAGGTTCGGCTGGCGAGCAGCCGCCGATCGCGCAAGCTGTGCACAAACCCAATGCGCCGAGACACGACCAGGTGAGACGTTTCATGGCAGCATAGCTAGTCCACAGCCACAGGAAGACAACCCCAATGGAGTTCCGCCGATTCGGTGGACACCTTGGTTATGCCGCCTGGGGTAATTCCTCCATCGCGTGCTCGTAGTCAATTGGGCTGAGGTAGCCGAGAGAAGAATGCCGGCGGTGCCGGTTGTAATAGATCTCGATGAACTCGAAGGTCGCGTCCCTGGCCGCGTCGCGGGTCGGGAAGACAACGTGATGAACGAGCTCGTTCTTCAGGGTGCCGAAGAAGCTCTCGACGCCGCCCTTTGCTCGGCAGGGTCCCGTTGGGACGGTTCCCCCACGTCAACGCTCCTACTGCGGCGTTCCGACTTCTCGCTGCCCCGAGCGCACTCGTTTGTGCTCGTGCGCACCTTCCCAGCTGGGCCGGAGGCGGCGAGATCTCCCAGGTTCCTGGGCAGCCCCTGCGTACATGCCGTGGTCTCAGATCCCGGTGGGGTCTGCGCGCCGAGGTCCCGGGCAATGCCCTGCGTGTTGACGCACCGATGATGCCTTCCACGTGCCAAAACGCGTCGGCCCCCACGATCTGTAGCTTTCGGGACTCAACGCCACGGCCTGCACGCCCGCTGTCTACGCTTCACGAACGTGCTCGCGCACGCCCATGCAAGACTCGCTTCCACCTGTTGACCTCCAACTTGGGTGGTCGAGACTTTCACTCGCGGGCTGCTAACCGAAGTTTCTGTGCGCTACCTCCTTTCTACTCCGGCCAGGCTTGTCCTGGCGCACTTGGCACACGACGCGGTGCGCCTGTCGCGCCGCCTATGAGCTGCGCCGGATGGCGATGGGTGTCGCCCGGCTAGGCGCCGGCCAGCTCTTCGGTGCTTCGCTCGTGTTTGAGGTCGTCGGCGACGTCGTCCCATCGCTGCATGGCATCCGCTCGGCGTTCGGCTCGGGACGCATCCTCACGTTCGAGCTTGGCCAGCTCCTTGCGCGGGATGATGCGTGTGGGCCAGGTGTCGTGCACCTCGGCGTCGGTGGTCAGGCCGGCCACCTCGAGGGGGGCGCGCAGCAGTCGTTGGGCGTTGTCCTCGTGGCTTTCGGGGCCGTCGCTGTCGAGCGTCCAATCCTCGGACGCGTTCTTGAGCTCCGTCCGGATGTCCTTGGCCTCCACTCGAAGCTGGCGGCTCATGGTGGCCATCGCCGCCTTGGTGGACTCCGGCCCCGCGCCCGCACTCATCATGTTGAACAGAAACTGCCATGTGAGCTTTTTGGTGAGCAGCGCGGCACGGGGAGCGCGGCGAAACATGAACAGCGGCCATTCCCAAAACCGCCAGTGCGACCACGCCCAGTAGCGCAACAGCGCGACGAGCCGGATCAGGGGATAGGCGGTATGGCTCGATGGATCGAGCCGCTTGGTGTGTACCGGAGTGAAGTCGGCCAGTCGGCGCAGGCAGGGCAGGCATGCCAGCATGCGATCCGCTGACATGCCGTGCCGCCAGCGGGTTTCGAGCAGGTTGACCTGCTCGTTTGCCAGATCGACGAGCATCGCGTCGACCACCAGGTGCAAGAGTTGCTCGCGCCGTTCGCCACCCTCTTCGTCGCCGAGCAGCTCGTCCATGCGCGTGAGCTTGTCTTCGAAGCTGCGGGTGAGCAGCAGCGTCATGATGTTCGCTTCCCCTTGGATGTAGGCGGGGTCGTGGAGGATGTCGTCGTCCACTTTCGCGCGTACGAAACGCCCCGCGGGAGGGCACATCTCGCGCACCTCCAGGGTGCCGAGACGGAAGCGTTTGAACAGCATGCCCGGCTTGTCCACCGATCCATCGTGATCGACGATGACCGCGAACCGGCGATGCGGATAACGGTGCGCGAGCTCGACGGAGAGTCGCTCCGCGGATCTACGCAGATACTTCTCCCGACCGCCAGTCGCCCACATGCTCCAGCGCATCACTGTCAGCTTGGCCGGAGCGTGTTGCAGCTCGGTGCCGCTGTCGATCTGCTTGACGATCGCGGCGGGGTTTTGGTGCTCCTCGGCCGTCGCCTCGGCGGTGGGCGCGATGAGACGTGAGACGCTCACCCCCATGCCGATGAAGGCGATGTTGACGCCGTGCCCCGCCGCCTCGAGCAGTTGCTCCTTGCTCACCAGCACATGGGCGCTCATCTGGCCGGCCGGCGTGACGACGATCGGATTGAGAATGACCATGGTCTTGCCGAGCAGCTCATCGATGAGCGAGCTCCCGCCGTGCTGTCGCTCGAGATCCATGCCCTTTTCGAGAGATAGGTCGTAGGTGTTGAGCGAAAATCCCAGATCCTCGGCCAGTGTGCGCCACGCATCGATGGCCTCGCGCGTGGTGCGGTGATTCACCACCAACAGCAGATTGGCGTCTTCGTCGGGCACATAACGCTGAGCCGCCCGCACTTGCAGATCTCGGTGTTGAATCGGTCGGAGCGTCTCCGGCTCGTGGATCTTCCCGAGCTCGACCGACACCCACAGATTCACCGATCGGTAGTGCGGGGTACCCGCGAGGAACCCCACCGCCGCTTCGAAGCTCAGCGTTTCGTGGGGCTCGATGAGATCGATCTCGCGAGCGTAACCTTCGTCGAGGGGCACGCGC
Organism: Myxococcales bacterium; assembly: GCA_030590865.1. Taxonomy (GTDB): domain Bacteria; phylum Myxococcota_A; class Polyangia; order Polyangiales; family Polyangiaceae; genus JAPYTK01. Next base: position 2,782 of record JAUVCD010000666.1, read on the forward strand.
TTGTGCCCTTCATCGAACAGCGCCGCGTGCTCGTCGTTGAGCTCGCTGTATTTCCCGTACACACGGAAGCGAACCCGGCGACCATTTGGCGCGTTGCGACCAAACGCCGTGCTCGCGTTGTTGGTGATCGAAAAGCGCAGGGCCGTCGTTTCGCCGGGCGCGAGCGCACGCAGGCTCTGTATCTCCGTCGCCTCGATGGGAAACCGAATCAGAAAGGCGCCAACCTCGGAAGAAAGTTCCGTCTCGAAGTCGCGAAACGGCCGTCGAATGGCTGGCAACCGCGCCGTCGTGCGAATCTGCTCCTCAACCGCGAGCGGGTCAGATGGCGTCTTCGGTTGAAAGTCGCCCACCTCGAACCGGAGCTTGTCGTCGTCGAACGTGTGCGATGCTCCGGCGGCTAGATTTCGAGGCAGCGTCAGCCGGTTGTCTTCGGGCAGGATCCAGCCGTGTTGTTCGAGCGTGACCTCGATGTCCTGTTGCGTTGGCGTGGGCATGCCACCGACGTTGGTGAGGCGCAGCCCCTGCACTTGGATCCGCTCGCCCGGTTCGTAGATCCCGTCCTCGTTTTCGCTCGCGTGCGCGAAACTCTCGAGGCTGAGATCGAAACAAGCGGGGTAGACGGCATCACGCTCACTAAACTTGACCGTGATGCTGAACTCACCAAGCGCCCCGGGGTCGCCATCGAGGGCAAACGCGCCACCAGCCCGTCCACTCGAGCCCGAGGGGCCGCGCGAGCCTCCCGGGTTCGAGTGATAGTGCGTGGTCGTCTGCGTGTTGCCGTCGGAGTCCGTGTAGCTGCTGCTCGTCGTCCAGCTGTAGGAGCTCCCGCCGCTGCCGCCACGGCCTCCCGCGCCACCATGTCCGTTGGTGCCGGCGGCTCCGCCGAAGCCGCCGACGATATCGTGCCGCACCAGCATGACCAGGTGCATGTCCCGCTCGCGCACGATGACCCTGACCTTGCCGCCCTTGCCACCATCGCCGCCACTGGTGGCGTTGCCGCCCCTCCCGCCGTCGCCTCCCGGCCCGCCGTCTCCACCGCTAGAGTAGCGCGTCGCGTTCGAGCCCGAGCGCCCGGTGGATCCATCGCCGCCATCGCCGCCGTCCCCGCCGTCGCCAGCCCGGCCCCCCACCGCCAGTAGATCGATATACCCGGCCTCGCCGATCTCCGTCTCGTCGTTGAACGCCACCGCCTCCTTGGCGCGCCGCTTGCGCTTGCCACGCATGCGCACGACATCATCGCCCGAGCTCTCGAGGCGCACCCGAACCCAGCCCGCGCCTTGGCCATTTTGCGCGGTCCTCGCGTGCTGCCCCGCCGCCCCATCCGACCCGTAGCCACCACCATCGTCGCCATGCGCCCCATGCCGCCCATCCCGCCCATGCTGGCCGGACGCATCATAACGAATCAGCGAAGCATCGGGGTCGACGGGCGCTTCGGGAACGAGATCATCAGCGTGGTGGCGATAGACCACGCCGCGACACTAGTCGTGAAGTCAGCGCGCCCAAAGGGTTCTACGCGTAGACGGGGGCAAGCGCGACGCGACGCGTGTGAGCTTCCGGCGGTTTCGTGGACACCTCCAGATGCGCGATGGACTTGCCCCGGTCCTTTGGACACCTAAACGGCCTGCCGGGTGGCCTCCTCGAAGGCCATCGGGCTTACCCCGCCGACATGGCTGTGGCGCCGCTTCCGGTTGTAGAACACCTCGATGTAATCGAACAGGTCGGCCCGCGCTTGGTCCCGCGTCCTGTAGATCTTCTTTCTAATCCGTTCCTTCTTCAAGCTGCTGAAGAACGACTCGGCACCGGATAAATCAGCGTCACGCGGTTTGCCCGGGTCGCCGAAACGGTCGTCGGGCGCGAGGCCCTGTTGCCATGGACAATCACCCGCGCGCTGCAGCCCGTTGGTGAGCCCAACCGAATCGAGTTGCTCGCAGCCGACAGTCTTTTTCAGGTGCGCATCAACGAATCACTGGTTGCGCGCCTCGACGACGCACGGTTCGGGCACGGTCGAACGGGAGGCGTGAAGGAAGCGCATACGCTCCGCGCTCGAACCCTCGAACGACCCCGCTTCCCTCACGCTTCCGAGCTCTCGATTCTCGAGGCTCGCGGCTCGATGCTCGTTTCACTCGAATCTCGGGACAAGCGCAGGTCGTGATCACTGGAGCTTCGGCGACCGATGGAGGCCAGATGAAACACGCATTCGATTACGAAAAGCTCGATTGTTACCGGCTCGCCGTCGAGGTGAACCGGTGGTTCTCCCGAGTGGGGTTTCCCCGCGGGCGGTCTCACTTGCGCGACCAAGGGCTGCGGGCGTCTGACTCGGTGGTGTGCAACATCGCCGAAGGGTGCTCCAAGAAAGGAACCGTGGTGGGCAAAAGCAATCTCTTG
>JAUVCD010000812.1 GCA_030590865.1 Myxococcales bacterium
GACGGCAGCTACGCCGGCGGCGATGGGAACGGTAGTGAGAGCCAGCCCTGGGCGACGATCGGAGAGGCGCTCGCAACCGCGGTGCCGGGCGGGCTGATCGTTGTGGCGGCGGGCAGCTACAACGAAAGCCTGCGCATCGAAGACAAGGCCGTGCGGCTCTGGGGTCGGTGCCCTGAACAAGTGGCGATCGAGGCGACGGGCCAGTCCGTTGGCCCCTGCCCACCGACCGCGCTGTGCATCCTCGGCGGTGCCGACGGCACCGAGGTGGGGGGACTCGCCCTCCGCGGCCCGGGCCAGGGCATTGTGCTGACGGGCTCGGAGGGCGTGCTCGTCGATCGCGTCCGCGTGCACGACAATGGGTCCCGGGGCATCGGCGTTGAGAGCACCCTCGGCCCCACCTCCATCCACGTACGTGGTTCGCTCATCGAGCAGAACCACGATATAGGCCTAGCCGTCTCTGGCTCGGACGCCATCGTCGACGCCACCGTCGTGCGCGCCACCTTGCCCCATCCATCCAGCGGCTCTGGTGGATTCGGAATCAACGTCGAGCTCGCCTGCCACAACACGTCTACCGGCGTGCAGTGCGATCCGACGGCGCGCGCGAGCGCCAACGTGACCCGTTCGCTCATCGAGCAGAACCACGAAGTCGGCCTCTTCGTCGTCGGCTCGGACGTCACCGTCGACGCCACCGTCGTGCGCGCCACCTTGCCGCGCCTGTCCGACCAAATGGGCGGGATGGGCATCGAGATCAAGGCGTGGTGCACCGACACGCCCACGGGGGTGTTGTGCGATCCGGCGGCACGGGCGAGCGCCAGCGTGACCCACTCGCTCATCGAGCAGAACCACGAGGTAGGCATGTTCGTCGTCGGTTCGGACGCCCTTATCGACGCCACTGTCGTGCGGGACACCTTGCCGCGGGTGTCCGACCAGGCGCACGGGGTGGGCGTCAACATTCAGCTTGGTTGCTCCGACGCGACCATCGGCATGCAGTGCGATCCGACGGCGCCCGCGAACGCCACCGTGGTCCGCTCGCTCATCGAGGAAAGCTACGACTTCGGCCTGTTCGTCCACGGCTCGAACGCCACCGTGGACCGGTCAGTGGTGCGGGCCACCTTGCCCAGCGTGTCCAACCAGCGGGGCGGGCTCGGCATCCATGTTCAGCTGGCATGCTTCTACACACCCACTGGATTGCAGTGCGACCCGGCGGCGCGATCGACCGCCAACGTGACCCACTCGCTCGCCGAGCAGAATCACGAGTTTGGATTGTTCGTCTCCGGCTCAGACGCCACCATCTACGGGTCGGTGGTGCGGGCCACGTCACCCGGCGGGTCCGACCATTCGTTTGGCGATGGCGTTGCGCTCCTCGCCAACATGGCACCGGCCTCGGTAGCTGTCGCGAACATGCTCATCGCGGACAGCGCCCGGGCGGGCCTGGTGAGCTTCGGCGGTTTGGTCACCCTTGCCGACACCCACATCCGATGTGCCGCCTTCGCGCTCGCCGGCGAGCCCCACGACGGCCACGATTTCGAGCTCGCCGACGGCGGCGGCAACCAGTGCGGATGCCCCACCGCAGATGGACCGTGCAAGATGGTGAGCGCCGGACTCGAGCCGCCTGGCCCTATGGCGACCAGCGAGTGAATCCGGTTGAGCGGGTGGCGGCGTGGTGCTGGGGCTGTGGGAGGACGAGGCAAGCGAGATGAGGAAATACGCAACCATTGCCATTTGTCTGACCACGATGGCCATCACGGCTTCTGCAGCCAGTTGCCGATCGCCCCAAGGCGCCACCCCCGCCGCCGACTCACGAACGCCGACCCCCTCACCGGATCCCGGGCCTTTGAGCATCCCTCCGAGGGCCAGCCCAGCGAGCGCGGCTGCGCCGACCGGCGCGCCAAGGGCCACCAAAACCGACGGGATACGCCAGCTGGCCTTGTCGGGAGACGCCGCGGTGCCCGTACCGCAAAGCGATTTGACCGTGCACATCAGCGGCGCGTTCCACAAGATTCGCGCGCCGTTGGTGGGCGTGAGCATCCTGGTCGAGCAGGCCGGCAAACCAACGCCCCGGCAGGCCGAGGTGAGCTGGGGCATCAAGTCCGGTCACGTCAGCACCAAGTGGCGCCCGGTCGAGGGCGGCAGGTACGACCCCGAGACGAGCGAATACGTTGAAGAGCGAATCGAAGGCTGGCTGGTGAGATTGGACTCTGTCGATGAACAGTCGGCAGGCGGAGATCCCACGGCCATCACCGTCTCGTTCAAGCCAGCGCTGTGACACCTCTCGGGTGATCGCTTCGTCTGTCGTGGCCTCCCATGGAGTGCTCCGGCCGGACCCACCCATGCCGGCCCAGGCACCAATGCGGCGATAGGCAAGGGCGCGAGGCGCCCGCGGAGCTAAGCGCGGCGCTACATCAGCATGGCCAATGGCACGACCACCACGCCCTGCTGAGCTGGCAGCGGGAAGTCGAGCGGAACCTCATAGGAGGGCTCCGCGGCCTCCGCTGCCTCGGCCGAGAGGTACACCGGCACGGTGATCCGATGCAGGCCAGCAGGCTCGGGGTGATCGTCGTGGCACAGACAGTCGTCCCCGTTGGTGTCGAAGGTGTAGAACAGCCCTGGCCAGGTGACCTCGATGCTCTGACCTGGGTCGATGGGCACGCCGAATTCTCCACACATCTCACAGGCGATGCAGCCGCCGGCGGGATCGGCGCAATCCACGCTGCAGCCCATCCACAGCTCGAGATCCTGCGCGTAGTCGTCGGCGCAGGCCGAGATGGAGAACTCGAACCAGCAGGACTGGCGCATGAATAGCGTCACGTCGCCGGGATTGTGAAACTGGAAGGTGACCGCGTGGGGCGGACTGTCCGACGTGGGCACCTGGCACTCTGGAGAGACCACGCCCCCGGAGCCGCCGCTGCCGCCTGTCGCGCCGCCGCCTCCGCCGGTCAGTGACGGCTCGATGGTGGCCGTTCCGCCGCAGGAACCCACCAGGGCGACACCGAGGGCGAGGCAGGCGACGAGTGCTGGCATCCCAAGAGGAAGACGAAGGCGACCCATGCCTCGATGGTACCCCAGGCCAGCTCCTGTGGATTCTTTGGCGTGCCTCGGAAGGATCCCTCTTGGTGGGCGGCGTTGGAAGGAAGAGTGCCAGGTGAACGTCATCACCCCGTTGAGTATAGATTGCCATGATGGCGGCGGAGAGGCCGACCGCGCCGCTAATGAGCCTTGGGCAAAAAGGAGGCCTCCTCGCGTCGAGCCGGCACCATGCGTTCTTAGAAACGGCAAACGCAAACCATGGCCTCGAGCGCAATGAACGCTCGGCGCCAATCGTACCGGGCGAGCCGGTTAGCGTGCTCGACCCGGGCGGAGGAGACCATGCGCTATCTTGGTATGGACACACACACGACGGCAACTGTCTGGTGCTTGCGCGACGAGGACGGGAAGGTGGTCGAACGGGGCAAGTCGCCCACGACAGCGCCCGCGCTGACTGCTCTGATTGGGCGGCTTGGCGAGGAGCACGAGTTGCTCGTCGGCCAGGAGGTCGGCACGATGAGCTACTTCGTGCACGACGTGATGACGGCTGCTGGCGTCAAGCTGTTGTCGTTCAATGCCCACCAGCTGCGGATGATCGCCAGCTCGCGCTCGCGAAGCCCACAAGTAGATTGGCCGGTCTTTCGTTCCGTACGGCAAAATGTGCAGGTGCAAAGAGCGCCCGAGCACGAATGGGAGGATGGCGACCCCT
>JAUVCD010000602.1 GCA_030590865.1 Myxococcales bacterium
GATCGTAGCCCCCTGTCGCGGTCAGACCATTGCCGAGATTCAGCGCGCTTTCGAAACCGCCGGTGATGTACAGGTCGTTCTGCGAGTCGACCGCGACAGCCCAGCAGCGGTCCTGGTCGGTGCCACCATACTCGGCGCTCCACAGCGGGTCGCCGGTGGTGCCATCGAGCTTAGCGATGAAGATGTCGCGCTTGTCGACACTGTCCAGGACGTGACTACCAAAGGTGATGGTGCCGTTGAAATGCCCGACGACAATCACGTCGCCGTTGCCATCGACGGCGAGGTCGTAGGCCAGGTCGTCCCCATCGTCGTTGCCGTCGTCGTCGAAGCGCTTGACCCAGAGGCCGTTGCCATTGCTGTCGAGCTTGGCCACGAAGACGTCGAACTTGGCGCCAGTAGCCTCGAGAGTGTTGTTGACCGTTAGAAAGCCTTTGAACTGTCCAGTGACGAACACCCCGCCGGCAGCATCGACGGCCAGACCCCACACGCCCTGATCACCCGTCGTCCCGAAGCCCTTGCTCCACTGGTGGGCTCCAGTGCTGTCGAACTTGGCCACGAAGAAGTCGCTGTTTGCGGTATAGGGCAACGGCCCGCCACCGAAATCGACGGGACCGTACATGTCGCCATTGATGATCACGTCACCGCTGCCATCGATCGCGATCTCCCAGCCGTATTCGTCGGTGTCCCCAGCCGCAGAGTGTTGGTTCCCCCAGTCCGTGGCACCGCTGGCGCACGCGCCGGCACCGTTGCAGACTCCGTCGACACACTCTTGATCGGGATCGGCCCCAAGCCCGTGGGGCGTGCAAGTCCCCTCGAGTGACGTCAGGCCGCAAGCTTCGCAGAGGCCGTCGCAAGGGACGTCACAGCACACGCTGTCGACGCAATGACCGCTGTGACACTCGTCTTCGATGGCGCAAGCGGTGCCGTTGTCCTTCTTGCAAACACCGGCGCCGTCACAGGTGTCACCGCCATTGTCGTCACATGCCGTGCCGAAAGGATGATCCTGGAAACCACACACACCGTCCTCGCAAGTGCGGTGGCCACAATCGGTGTCAGTGCCCGGACATTCGGTGGCTTGCTCACAGTATTGCTCGCCCCCGCCGCTGCCCCCTTGACCGCCACCGCCCATGCCGGCCTGACCGGTGCTCGTGCTGGAGGTGCCCCCCGCCCCGCCAGCGGCGACCGAGCCACCCGTCCGGTCGAGCATGCACCCGCCAAAGCTGGTGCCCAGCACGACCAGGGCGGCGAGCCCCCAGGTTGTGCCAGCGCTGGAGGATCTGGCCCGTTTGGACGGCCCGACGGGCGGTGTCGGTGGTTTCGGATACTGCTCAGCGACCATCTTCCTCAGCCTTCGCGGGCGGACCGTCCGCCCCTCCCCATGGGGACTTCCTAGCCTACGGGAAAGGGCCGTGGTGGTCGAGATCCGGGGCTTTGGCCGCCGGCGTTCTAACGTTCGGTCCCGGCGGCTCACAACGGCCACGGCGACGCCCTAGGCGGGTTGGTGTATTGACTGGCCGGCCGGCGGATTGCCCGCGGCCGTGCCACACAGCGAGACCCAGCCATGACGGACCTACGGCTCAGCGCGGCGCAGCAACAAGCAGCCTTGGCCTTCGCCCGCGCCATTCTGCCGGCGACCACCGTGATCCCCGGTGGCGACGAGCGCTCGGTAGCCGCAGTGCTCGAGTTCGCCCACAACATCAGTCCCGGGGCAGGACAGAACGCCGGCCGGGTATTCCGGCTGCTCGATGCTGCTGCGATACCTTTTACCGGGCGACGATTCAGTCAGCTCGATCCGGATGGTCAGGAGGCCTTGCTCCAACGTTGGCAGGACCATCCCATCCTGAGCCGCCCACTTTTTATCTTGGCCTTCCTCTTCAAGGCGTCTCACTTCGACCACCTCTCGGTCTACCAGGCGATGGACTGCCCTTTCGAGAAAGGCGGACCGCCTGAGCCCGGGCGCTGGCTGGCCCAGGTGATGGCCGGCGACGAGGTGGACGAGAGCGAGGACATCGAGTGCGACGTCGTGGTGATGGGCACTGGCGCCGGTGGCGCAGTCGTCGGCAAAGAGCTAGCGGAGCAGGGCTTGGCCGTCGTCTTCCTCGAGGAGGGTGAGCTGCACCGCCGCGATGCGTTCAATGGCAGCGTGCTCAATGCCAAGCGGCGCTTCTATCGAGACCACGCCTCAATCTCGGCCCTTGGCAATGCGCTGATTCCGACCTTCATGGGCCGGCTGGTGGGCGGCTCGACGGCCATCAACACGGCCACCTGCTTTCGGGCGCCTGAGTGGATCCTCGACGAGTGGTGCAGCGAGCTTCACACCGATGTCTTCGCACCGACCAGCTTCACCCGCCATTTCGAGCGGGTGGAACAGAACCTCTGGGTCGAGCCCGTCAAACCAGAGCTGCTCGGCGGGCTGGCGCGGGTGGTGGCTCGGGGCTGCGACGCCCTCGGCTGGCATCACGCCCCCATCCTCCGCAACGCACCGGATTGCGACGCCCAGGGCGTCTGCGACTTCGGTTGTCCATCCGGCGCCCGTCGGAGCATGGACGTGTCCTACCTCCCCTCGGCCTTGAATCGGGGCGCCGTCTTGTTCACCGGAATGCGCGGTCACCGGGTGCTGACCGAAGGGGGGCGCGCGGTGGGGCTCGAGGCTCACTCGACGACCAGCAATCGTAGGCTACGGATTCGAGCCCGAGCGGTGGTGCTGGCCGGTGGCGCTGTACCTACACCCCTGTTCTTGCTCGGTCAGGGGATCTGCAACGGGAGCGATCAGGTCGGTCGCAACCTCTCGCTGCACCCCGCTTGTTCGCTGTCCGCCAGATTTGACGAATCCATTGCAGGCCACACGGCCATTCCGCAGACCTACTACTGCGGCCAATTCCTGCCTGAAGGACTTTTGTTGAGCGGAGCTTCAGCGCCGCTCAGCGTGGCACCCTTGATGGTGCCCTTCGTTGGCCGCGAGCTGATGTCGGCCATGGCGGACGTCGATCAGCTCGCCAGCCTGGGCGTGATGATCAAGGACCAAACCCGCGGCCGCGTTCGGCGGCTAGCCTCAGGCGACCCGTGGCTCACCTATTTCCTGACCCCTGGTGAGGTGGAGCTGCTCCAGCGGGGGCTGGGTCGAGTCGCCGAGCTGTTCTTCGCCGCCGGTGCTCGCGAGGCCTACCCGATGCTCTCGAACCGAGTGGTGCTCAAGCCCGCTGACGGCGTGGAGCGATTGCGCAAGATGCGCATCAACCCCTGGGACTTCGTGCTCACCAGCTTCCACCCCCTCGGCACCTGCCGGATGGGCCACGATCCGGCCACCAGCGTGATTGGCTTTGACCACCAGACCCACGAGATCCCCGGCCTCTACATCGTAGATGGCAGCGCCGTCCCAGGCCCGCCATCGGTCAACCCACAGCTCACCGTGATGGCCTTCGCCGACCGGGCAGCTGAGCAAATCGCGGCGCGGCTGTGATGACGGTCGGTCCCCGACGACTCGCTGCTGCTCGTCGCGACCGTGCCCCAGCCTGGTGCTGGATGGCGTTGACGGCCTGGGCGCTGCACCTCGGATGTGGCGGTGAAGCTGCCCAGGTGCCGTCCCGCCCGCCCAGCTGCCCGTCGGAGACAGCGACTGCCGGTGAGCCGAAGGCCACGACCGGTCCACAGGACGGCGGGGTGCCCTTGTCGGCGCCGGGCCTATCCATCGTGCTCAGCCCTGACGTTACGACGCGCAACGCAGTAGTGGCTATCACGCTCCATGGCGCCGGGGCCGAGCTCCAGTCCCTCTCCATTGCCGCTGGCGATATCACCACCATCCAGCGAGCGCGGGCGGCGGACGACCGAGGTCCGCTCACCATCGAGCTCAGCCAGCGCGCTTCCAAGGGGGTATGGCTCACCCTCCACCGACAACCCGTGGGCCCGGTGCGCCTGAGCTACCAGGTGGTCGCCGCTCCGGACGTGGAGGCTGGCGAGCCTCGGGCCGTGGCGGTCGATCCCACGCGCATGCGCCTGACCGGCGAAAGAGTCCTGGCGCTGCCGCCGAGCTTCGATGAGCGGGGCGTGGATGCCAAGCTGCACATCGTCACCAAAGGTCTTCGCGCCTCAGGCGCGGCCTCCAGCTTCGGGGTCGGTCAGCGGCTCCGCTTTCGCGCCCTAGGCAAAGAGCTGCAGGCGGCCACTTATCTAGGCGGCGTCGTTGGCCAGGCTACCTTTGATTGTCCTGAAGGCCACGACGAGGCGGCCTGGCTCGGCTACCCGCGCTTCGATCCGCGGCAAGCGGCTGCCGATCTCGCCTCCTTTCGAACGGCGGTGGGCAGCGAGCTGGGCCATCGAGATCCGGTGCCGGTCACTTTCCTCTTCGTCGCCGACGAACGCCCGGTCGGCGACTTCGTGGTCACCCCTCAACGCACCAGTATTCTGGCACATGTCGGGGTGGGAGAAGCCTATGGCGGTGATCTGCGCATCTCACTGGCGACCGCCATCGTACAGCGCTGGATTGGACGCATCCTCTGGCTAGGACCTGCCGAGCCAGCCGCAGCCGCCCAATGGCTCACCGGGGGTGTGGCCCGCTTCGTGGCCCGCGAGCTGCTGCAGCGCTATGGCCTCATCACGCTCACCGAGTACGGAGCAGAGATTAATCGACTGTTGAGCCTGCTTGCCGCCTCGCCCCTGGCGAGCGTGCCGAACGCCGACCTCGTGAGACGAGGCGATGCTCAGGCCGCCGCCGTCATAGTCGCCCGGGGAGCGCTCTACGCCACGGTGGTAGATCGGCAGCTGCGGGCTCGGGAGGGTGGTCAGGGAGGGCTCCTGAGCGAGCTGCGTGAGCTGGTCATGAAAGCCGTCAAGGTCCGCGCCGCTCTTCCTCGATCTGCCTGGGCTGCTGCCCTCGACCGTCGACTGGGCGCGCCCAGCACCCCCCTGTTCGACCGCTGGATCGCCCAGGGGACGGAGCGGAAGCTGCCGCCAACGATCTTGGGTCGCTGCTTCGTGGCCGGCCAGCGCCGCTACCCCGAGTACTCGCCTGGCTTCGATCTAGACAAGACCATCCCTGGCGTGACTTCAGGCATCCTGGGTCTCGCTGGGGGCGGTCCAGCAGCCCGGGCCGGCCTATTGGCGACCGATCGCCTGGTGCGAGTCCGTCACCGACGAGGCCGGCCGGACGTCGAGGTGCAGCTGGTGGTCGAACGCGCCGGGCGTGAGCTCACCATCCGGTACCTCCCGGTGGGTGACACCCATACCGCTCAGGCCTTCAAGCGGGTCGCCGGTATCCCAGACACCCAATGTCACCGCTGAGAGCCGCCACCGAACCGTGGCTGAGCCCTGGGCTGCCAGACAGCACCGGAGGCCAGGGAGAAGACTCACCCGCGGGGGCACAAAGTTGAGCTGCTTTGTAGCGCCAAGCACACTATTCGAACGGGCTGTGCTGTCAGCTGGGGGTGGCCAGACGAAACATCGAATAACCCAGGCACAGCTCCAGGAGGTTGCCCATGGGCATCAAGTATTGGTTGGTAGCGTTCAATTTGGTCGGGATTTGTGCAGCATCGGCATGTGACTCAACCACGGACTCGTCGAGCAGCTCCTCTGGAACCGGCGGTGGCCTCGTCGCGGATGCCGGCTCGATCAGCGGGCTGGCGCTGATTAATCCAACCTGTGGTGTCGGTGATGGCGGCACGGTGAGCCAGGCCTGCGTCGATTGCGCCGCCGAGCACTGCGAAAGCGAGTTCAACACCTGCTTCGGGTCCGACTGGCTCACCGACCTCGAGGGCGGCGTTTGTAGCGCCTTCGGCACCTGCGTCGAAAACTGCGACTGCGGGGACAACGAGTGCTTCAACGACTGTCTGGGCGTGCTGGACGGCAACCTCACTGACCCTTGTCGCCCTTGCATCGTCGATCTGATCGAGTGTGAGCAGACCCACTGTGCTAGCGAGTGCGA
>JAUVCD010000537.1 GCA_030590865.1 Myxococcales bacterium
GGCACGCCCACCGATGATCCGGTGGGCGTGACCTTCCACTACAGGTTGAAGCGCGCTCCCTGACTGGCGTCCAAATGGGGGCAGGTGAGCGGCACAGTTGTGCGACAATTGCTACAGAGGCAAAGGAGTCGACAGGTGTCATCGGCACTCACGCATCAGAGAGTATGGAGCAAGCTGACGACCAGCGCTTTGCTGCTCGGGATTGTCCACGCCTTCGTCGATACCGCGAGTGGCTTCTTGATCTTCCGCGATCTGCCCACCGGGAGGATCCCCTACCCGACGGTGGTCTTGCTGGTCGTGCTGTACAACGCGCTGGCCTTCGGGGGCCAGGTGCCAGCGGGCTACCTTGCCGACAGGTTGGGCCGCTATCGCGGCGCAGCGATCTTCGGGGCCCTGGCGGCGGCGACGGCCCTATTGCTCAGCCCGACCTGGCCCGTGGTGGGCATCGTCGTCGTGGGGATCGGCAATGCCTTCTTCCACGTGGGTGCCGGCGCGCTCGTGCTGCGCGCCTCAGGAGATCGGGCCACCGAGTCCGGGGTCTTCGTGGGGCCAGGCGCCTTGGGCCTCTTTGCCGGGATCTGGCTCGGCGCCCACAACCTGCCGGCCCGGGGCGCCATCGTCGCAGCGCTGGTGCTCTCGGTGCCCTTCATGGTTCTGGTGGCGCGCTCGGTGCGGCCGAGTCGCACCGAGCTGCCGGTCCCGCGGGGCGGCGTTTTGCTGCTGGTCATCATCTGCGCCGCCTGTCTGCTCGGCTCGGTGACGGTGCGGTCCCTGGTGGGCGGCACCATTGCCGGCACCTGGCGGGGCGTGTCCACTGAGGTGATGATGGTCCTGGCCATTGCTGCTTGTGGCGGCAAGATGCTGGGCGGGATCGTCAGCGACCGACTCGGTTGGACCACCATCAGCGTCGGCGCGCTGGTCTTGTCGGCGCCCTTGATCAGCGTCTTGGTGGGCACACCCGTCGGAGCGGTGGTGGGGATGGTGCTCTTTCAGATGACCATGCCAGTGACCCTCAAGGCCATGCACCACGTGCTGCCAGGTCGGCCCGGACTCGCCTTTGGCATTCCTTGCCTGGCGCTGATCATCGGTGCGTTGCCGGGCCTGTTGGGCTACGGCCACCTGTTGCGTTCCTGGCCATTGGTCGCAGGCCTGGCAGCCCTGTCGACGCTGATGATTCTCGGCGGGCTGCGCCTGCTGGTCCGTGTAGGAGGGTCAGGCGGCCCAAGCCCCGAGCTGGCGGCGCGCCTGCGGGCGCCCTCGGGAGCCTGAGGTGGCCGCTCATCGGGCGCTCTGCCCGCACTCCTCCATCAGGTGACTGAAACGGTTCAGGTCGAGGCAATGGTGGCCGTCACACCAGGCCTGCGGTGGGTCGGGGTGTACCTCGACGATGAGGCCGTCCGCACCGGTGGCCAAGGCCGCACGGGCCAGGGGCGAGACCATCTCGCGGGTCTTGGCGGCATGGCTCGGATCGACGATTACGGGCAAGGTGCAACGCTGACGGATGGTCGGGACTGCCGCCGGATCCAGGGTGAAGGGCGTGGTGGGCTCGAAGCTGCGCACCCCGCGCTCGCACAGGACCAGGCCAGGCTCGTTGTGGCCTGCGGCGAGCCGGCCGAGGAGCACGTATTCGGCCGCCTCGAGCAGCTCGTCGATGGTGGCGCCGAAGCCCCGTTTGAGCAGTACCGGGCGGCCCGCCCGATGCGCTCCAACCTGGAACAGCAGCGCCGAGTTGTGCATGTTTCGCGAGCCGACCTGGAGCATGTCGACGTGTTGTGCCATCAGGTCCAGCTGGGCAGGTTCGAGCACTTCACTCACCACCGGCAGACCGCTTCGCTCGCGAGCTGCGACCAAGTACTCCAGGCCGCGCTCTCCCAGGCCAGCGAAAGAATAAGGTGAGGTTCGGGGCTTGAACACGCCACCTCGCAAGGCCTTGGCGCCTGCCTCGGCCACCCGCTCGGCCGTCTCGATTACCTGGGCCTCGCTCTCGACGGTACAGGGCCCGGCGATCACCGTGACACCCTGACCGCAGACGGCCTGTGGACCCAGCGCCACGCCGGCAGACGCGCCCAGCGGCCAGTGGGAATAGAGTCGCTCCTCCCCTCGGAGCGCCAGCGCTCGGTCGACCCCCGACAGCTCGCCAATGTGCTGCACCAGCTCGTCAGGTAGCTCGCTCATCCAGACGGTCAGCAGCCGGGGGCCGAAACGGCGCGAGCAGGACTCGGGCGCGTCGCCGACTCTGGCGAGCTCGAGGATCCGCTCAGGGCAGTCCGGTGGTGCGTCATCGGCCAGGCAAGCGATCAGGATGTGGCGCTGAGGGGCGATCATGGAACGGTTCCCTTGCTTGCCTGCTCTCGCTTCGTGGTTTGCGGTGAAACCAGGGCTACAGCCTCGATCTCGACGAGCAACTCGTCGCGACAGACATCGGCCAGCACCGGGACCAGGGGGAGCTTGGGCACCCCCAACAGAGTGGTGACTTGCTCATAGACGCGCCGGCTCTCGGCGTCCTTGTAGAAGAGCGTCCCAGCGCTGATGTCCGGCAGGCTCGCTCCGGCGGGCTCCAACAGGGCGGCGATGCTGAGCAGTGTCTCCAGAACCTGAGCCTCCGGGTTGTCGCGGTGGAGCGTGTGGCCCGCCGAGTCGATGCTGGCTGTGCCGGACACGAGGATGGTCTGTGCCCCCTCGCTGGACAAGGCCATGCCGCGGGAGAAAGCCGAGCCATAGGCGAAGGGCTCAGTCTGCCGGCTGCTGCGGTTCACGGGACGGACCGTGCCGGCCCCCTCTTCGACCTGGATTGCCAGCACATCCATCACACACTCCTCGCCTGCGCTGGTCCCCTGGATGCCAGTGCTGGCCGGGAAGGGGTGGCCCGGGGGGCTTCCGGTGATGTTCCGCTGGTCGAAGAAGGCCGTCCGTACCGCGTTGAGCTCTCCATACCAGTCGAGCAGCCGCCTGAGATAGAGCCAGGTGCGAGCCACGTCACCAAAGGAGAAAGCCTGGTCGGTCAGCGCTTGATCGGCGTTGCTGAACATCTGGCTGGCCTGGGCTGCTGCTGTCGGCGCCAGCTGTCCGTCCCGGTCCACGCCGGTGACCTCGGGGACGAGCAGCAAGCGCAGGCCAGGTGCAGCGAGCAGCCGGCCCGGGCGGCCGCTGTCCAGGCCAACGGTCTTCACCGAGGTTGCGGATCCGGCTGCGGGCACGACGCCCCAGAGTTGCACGGCCAGCGGCCCGCGGTCCTCACCCGGCTTGCCGTCGACGAAGGTGCAGGGCAGGGCGGAGTCGAGCCCCCGAGCTTGGTAGGCCGACTGTCGCGCCGCCAGCAGCTCACGGCGCTGTCCTAGCGGTCCGTATACCTTCTCTTGGATGGGCTGCGCCCCAGTGGAATCCAAGGCGGCTGCCAGCTCTTCGAAGATCGCGGCCCCACCTGCCGATGGCAGATCAGGCTGGCCAATCACGGTCAGGTAGCACTCGGTGAAGGACGGTCTGGCGAGGGTGCGTAGCTCCATCAACGTCTTGGCTCGGTGGGCGGGGGGGGCCTGGTCGGTCTGAGTCCGACATGTCCGGTTCAGGCTGGCCCAGGGCGGATAGTATCCGCTTGTCGCCCCAGGCCAAGTCGTCTGTCACCTGATGGGCGCAATGATCGTGACGCCGTGGCCCAGCCGTTGCTACTGCGGATGGTGATGGTGATAGCCTGGTTCGGCGCGTTCCTTTTCACTCAGGTGGTGGAGTGTCCCATCTACGTGTGGGCTCTGCGGAATGACAGCCGGCATTGGGGCGCGAAGCTCGTCCTGGCTTTCGGCGCTAGCGCCAGCACCCACCCCATCGTCTGGTTCGTCATCCCTTCGCTGTGGATGAGCGCTGGCCAGGTCGGGGGCTACTGGACCATGGTGGCCATCGCCGAGCTCTTCGCGGTGCTGGCCGAGGCCACCTATTTTTGGGCAGTGGGCCTGCGCCGCGCCTGGCGCTGGGCGCTGGTGGCCAACGTGGCGAGCGCCGGACTCGGCTTCTTGTGTCGCAGCGCTTTCGGGTGGCCGTAGTAGGCTAGGTCGCCGAGCTGGTACGCTCACCCATCGTGCATACCAGCTGCCCACCGACCCAGGCGCTGAGGTGAGGGTTGCGCTCATCGCTGCGGTGGTCATCGCCGCTGGCGCCATCATTGCGCTCGCCCTGGTCTGGTCCAGGCCCGACGAGCTGCTCTGTCCTGCCGGGCTACGGTCCGATCCACAACGTGCGGCGCGCCTCGTCGAGCTGCTCGAGAGCGTGCCGCGGGGGCGAGAACTGGTGCAGGATGCGCCTGGGCCTCTCAATATTTGTTTTGCAGAGGCCAACGCCGGCGTCGTGCGCTCCGATGGCGTGTTCGTGATGGCCCCTTCGGGCGATGAGGGGGCGGAGGCCGCGCGGCTAGGTCACCTGCTGCTGCACCTGATCGATGGGGCCCCGTTGAGCGAGCCGCTGGATCCGGCACGTGCCTGCACCGTCCTGGTTGCCGAGGCGATGGTAGCGGAGGCTCAGGCCCACACCTTGGAGCTCCGCCTCCGCCGTGACCTTCAGGTTACCGGACACCTGCTCGACCCGGCGCTGGAGGCGACGTTCTGGGCGGCGCCTGAAGCCCAACAGGTCGGCGTCATCCACGACGCTCTGGTCCAAGAGGGCGGGGGAGCGGGAGCACCAGATCTGCAGCGGGCCTACACGATCCGCTGCCGCGCCCTGCGGTCGCCCGGGGCCGGTGGGGGTTAGCCGTGGTGTTCGGCTGAGCCTTGACCCGCTGTCTGGAGCAGGCGTAAGAAACGCGACTCCAGCGGACGGGCCGCTGGGCGGACGGCGGTTTCAGTTGATCACTGGAGCCTCGGCATTGCGGGCCATGAACGAGACCAGAGCTTTGGTGGTTGCGGCGCTGTGCGTTCCGGCGCTGGGTCTCGCGGTGCTGTCCTGCGGTCCGGTGGTTCCGCGACCCACTCCGGTCGCCGCTGTCGAGCCTTCATCGCCGCCGCCAGCGGCGGCCACCGCGCCGGCAGAGGGGGCGCCTGTTGGCCGACCGGACGCTGCTCCGAAGCGCCACTTCAAGCTCGGTTGGTCCCGCCAGACCCGACCGTTCAACAAAGGGGTGGCCGTTGCTGGAACGGGCCACGTGGCGGTGCTGGGCTCTCGCAGCCTGTCGCTTCACGATGGTCGGAGCGGGGCCCAGCTTGCGGTGGCCGACGTGTGCTTCACCTTCGCCGGTGCCTACGCTTTCGTGGCCGATGACACCGGTGCGCTAGTCTGCGAGGACGGGGTGAGGCTCTACTCACTTCCCAAGCTCGACTACCGCGGGATGCGCGCTCTCCCAGGAAAGGCCCGGGTGGCCAGCTTCGCGCCCGGGCTGGCTGCGGTGGGCTTCGCCTCCGGATCGGTGCGGGTCTACGACACCACCCACTGGGAGGAGCGGCGCGCCGTGGCTGTGGATCAGCGCGTCACCGCCCTAGCCCTCTCCCTCGACGGTCGGCGCCTGGCCGTGGGGCTCGAGCAGGGTGAAGTGGTCGTGCACGAGCTAGCAGGCGATGGCTCCCGGCGCGTCTCGGTGAAGCGAGGGTTCGAGGTGGCGGCCTTGGCGTTCTCACCTAGCGGCGATCAGCTCTTTGCCGCAGCCGGTCCGCTGGCTGCGGTATGGAATCTGGACAAGATGGCTTTGCAGCGCCGCTTTCGGACGGTGGCCGACGTGACCGCAGTCCGTTGGCTCGGCGGGGGTGAGATCGCCAGCGTCGGTCGCGATGGGCTGCTCGTCCTCGATCTCCCGGAGGGGACCGCGCGGAGCATCGGCGGCGGTTGGGCCGCCGGGTCCGGATCGCCGGTTGGGCTCGCGACGTCGCAGGATGCCCAGGTGCTCTGTGTGGCCGAGCGGGAAGGCAAGCTGGCCTGTCTCTCTCGGGGAAAGCTGCCGGTCACGCGGCAGCTCTTGGTGCCCGACGAGCCGGGAGGGCCCGGGGCGCTGACCATGGCCGGCCGGGTAGTCGTTCTCACAGGCAAACGCCTTAGGGTCAGGGCTCTGCCCAGTGGGGACGTGCCGTCGCCGGGCACCGAGGTGATCATTCTGCGCTACGCCGAGTCCCAAATTGGCCCGGTCCGGGCGGCACGCTGGCTCGAGGCTGCCAAAGGACGGGTGTGGAAGCTCAAGAAAGACGTCGTCTACGTGAGCATTGCTGGGGCGGTGAAGGAGTTGCCTGGGGTGAAGGATCCACTGGTTTACGACGCCGCCGTGCGGCTCGCCTGGCAGCCCGCCAAGCCTTAGCGGCTCGCAGGTGACTGGCGTCGCCTCCAAGGTAACGATTGCCGTGCAGTTTTGTCGTCATTACCGTGACGGCGTGAGAGCTCTCCCAATTTCGATTGTCCTGCTGTTGACGAGTGCTCCGGGGGTGGCGGCAGAGCCCTGGGCCGATCCAGACCCCGCCGAGCCACCGAGTCGCTACGAGATTGGCGCGGTGGGGGTTGCGGCCGACGCTGAGTACCGGTCGATGTACACCTTCATCAACCCCATCTCGCTCAGCTCGGAGGACCGGCGTAACTACAACGTGCTGGAGCACCGCGCGCGCTTCGGCACCGTCATCGACTACGACGAGGCGGTCAGTATCGACATGTCCATCGACGTTTTGGACGGCGTCTTGTGGGGTGACAATGGGACCTTCGGCGGAGATCCCTCCTCAGACGCCGGCGTTCAGGTCTCGACCAAAGATTCCAACGTCGTCAAACCTTGCATCCGTTACGATGGCGTGGGCGATC
>JAUVCD010001107.1 GCA_030590865.1 Myxococcales bacterium
GTCCGACACGACCCGGTTGCCCTTCGGCTTGTCGTAGCGGAAGCTGATCTTCCCCGGCTTCGCGAAGGTGACCCGGCCGCTGGAGACCTTCTTGACGTTCTGCACCTTGATCCGGAAGGTCTGCTTGAACTTCGCCTGGTAAGTCTTGGTGCCGTCGTAGAAACGTTGGACACGGCGGGCGACCTCCAGGGCGGTGGGCTCGGCCTGGGCGACGACAGGCCACCACAGGGTGCAGACCAGAGTGGCCAGCAGCATGACCAGCGGCGGCGCGAATCGGAGTCTTGGCATGGGCAAGTCGCTAGGTGGCCTACTTACTCTTGCTCATCGCAACAGCAAGGCGGGTGGAGCCGATGTGGGTCAGAGCCACGGCGAGCGCATCAGCCGCATCGCTCTGCGGTAGCTCGGACAGGCCCAGCACGCTCTTCACCACAAAGGCCATTTGACGCTTATCGGCGCGACCAGTGCCCACGATGGCCCGCTTGACCTGGGCCGGCGGGTATTCGCCAATGGTGAGGCCAGCCCGTCGTAGCACCAATAGAATGACCCCGCGGGCGTGGCCGAGCTTGGCCGCGCTCTGGGCGTTCTTCGAGAAGAATATGCTCTCCACCGCCCCAGCGTCGGGCTGGTGCTCGGCAATCACGGCCCCGAGCTCTTCTTCGATGGCCACCAACCGGTCGGCGAGGCTCTCGGCGGTCAGCACGAGCGTACCGTGTCCCAAGTGGCGTCGGCGGGTGCCAATCTGCTCGATCACACCCCAGCCGAGCTTCCGCGTCCCTGGATCGACGCCGATCACCCGCATCGCCGATGCCTATCGCCCGCTGCCGATACCACCATCACCGCCTCCCCTTGGGGGGGAAGATCTTTCCAGGATTGAGAATCCCCTGGGGATCGAACACCTCTTTGAGGTGGCGCTGGAGCTCAATCAGCTCGGTGCTCTGTTCCAAGGGCAGGTATGCAGCCTTCGTCGTACCGATGCCATGCTCCCCGGTGAGCGTGCCCCCCGCGCCGAGCACTGCGCGGAAAAGCTCGTCGAGTGCTTGGCGTACGGCGGGGACGTCGCCGGCGTCATCCCACAGGGTGTTGACGTGCAAGTTGCCATCGCCGGCGTGGCCGAAGCAGAGCATCCTCACCTGGTTCCGCTCCGCGATCCTCCGCACCTCGGCCACCAACTGCGCCACTTGACCGCGGGGCACCACCACATCCTCTGCGATTTTGTGGCGCGCCAGCTTACGCACCACGTTGGACAGCTCGCGCCGAGTCGCCCAGAGGCGATCCCTTTGGGCAGCATCTTGGGCCACGAGCACATCAGAGGCCCCGGCATCGGTCAGAATCTGCCCCAGCCGTTCCATCTCCCGATCGCAAGCCTCTGCGGCGCCGTCCAGCTCGGCAATCAAGAGCGCGCCGGCACGCTCATCGATGGCCATCCCCTCGCTGCGCATGGCGGTGAGGCAGGCTTCGTCGACTAGCTCGAGACACCGTGGCACGAGCCCGGCAGCAATCACCGCTGCGACGGCCCCAGCGCACTGCTCGACGTCGTCGAACAGGCCCAACAGGGTCACCACGCAGTCAGGCTTGCGAATGAGCCGCAGCGTGGCCTCGAGGGTGATGGCCAAGGTGCCTTCGCTCCCGGTCAGCAGGGCGGT
>JAUVCD010000658.1 GCA_030590865.1 Myxococcales bacterium
AAGGCGCGCGGACTGCCGGTCACCGCTGAGGTCACGCCCCACCACCTGATGCTCACCCATGAGGCCGTCAGCGGCTACGACCCGTTGTTCAAGGTCAACCCACCGCTCCGGGAGCAGGCTGATCTGGACGCCTGCCGCGCCGCACTCATCGACGGCACCATCGACGCTATCGCTACCGATCACGCACCCCACTCGAGCATGGAAAAGGAATGCGAGTTCATGGAGGCTGCTCCTGGGCTCATCGGCCTCGAGCTGGTCGTGCCGGTGCTGCTCGAGCTGGTGCGGACCGACCAGCTACCGCTTCAGCGTTTCGTTACGGCGCTGACTAGCGGCCCAGCGGCAGTCATCGACATCGAGCCGCCGTCGCTCCGCGTGGGCGCGACCGTCGAGCTGGTCGTCATCGATCCGGCTCGGGAGCACCAAGTCGATGCCGCCTCGTTGAAGAGCAAGAGCTGCAACAGCCCCTTCGTTGGCCGCACTCATACCGGGTCGGTCGAGTTGACCCTGCTGGGTCACGAGCTCGCCTACGTCCGACCCACCAAGAGCCAGGGTGATGACGACGGTCAGCGGGGTCAGCCGCGCTCGCGGTGACCGATCGGTCTGCGCCAACATTCGGCAAGCCCGAGCCCTCTGAGGCCAAACAGCCGTGCCAGCCATTCACCTCATCAGCTTGGGCTGCCCTAAGAACCGAGTGGACTCGGAGGTGATGCTCGGCGTGGCCCAGCAGCATGGGTACCACCACACCCGCGAGGCTCGTGAGGCCGAGGTGATCGTGGTGAACACCTGTGGCTTCATCGGCCCGGCGAAGAAAGAGTCGGTCGCCGTCATCCTCGAGATGGCGGCCCACAAAGTGAGCGGTTCCTGCCGCTTGTTGGTCGTGGCGGGGTGCTTGTCCCAGCGTCACCCGGACGAGCTTGCCGGCGAGTTGCCCGAAGTGGACCACTTCATCGGCTCGAGTGACGTGATGAAGCTCGGCGATGTGCTCGCCGGCGGCTCAGAGCGAATGCTCGTCGGCAATCCCGCCGACTGGGTCGTGTCTGCCGATAGCCCCCGCATGCTGTCCTCTCGGCCAGGCTCAGCCTACGTGAAAATTGCCGAAGGCTGCGACCGCCACTGCTCCTTCTGCGTGATCCCCCTGCTGCGAGGCAAGCAGCGTTCGCGCCATCCCGATGACATCTTGCGCGAGGTCGAGCGACTAGTCTCTGAGGGGGTCGTGGAGATCAACCTGATATCTCAGGACACCAGCGCCTACGGTCGGGATCTCGGCGCTGCCCCGAGCCGTCGCGAGTTGGCGGATCTGGTCCAGCAGGTTGCCGAGGTCAGTGGGCTGCGCTGGGTACGGCTACTTTATCTATACCCAGAGCGACTCAGCGAGCCCCTCATCGAGCTGCTGGCCCAGCATCCTTGCGTGCTTCCCTATGTCGACATGCCGCTGCAGCACGCCGCCGATGCCATGCTCGGTCGCATGAAGCGCGGGCATGGCGGTAAGCGCTTGCGCGATGTCGTGACCGGTCTGCGCGACGCCATCGATGACCTCACCTTTCGTACGGCCTTCATCGTCGGCCACCCTGGTGAGACCCAAGCGGAGCTCGATGAGCTCTGCGATTTCGTCGCCTGGGCCGAGTTCGAGAGGGTTGGCGTATTCCGCTACTCGGATGAGGAGACCAGTACCAGTCACTCGCTACCCGCCAAGGTGCCCCCGCTGGTGGCGGCCAATCGATACCGGAGGCTGATGGCGCTCTGTCGCCGGATTTCGCGAAAGAAGAACGAGGCTCTGGTGGGGCGCCGACTCACGGTGTTGGTCGAAGGGGTCAGCGATGAGCACGACCTGGTGCAGATGGGCCGCCACGGCGGCCAGGCTCCAGATATCGACGGCCAGGTCTACCTGTCGGGCACCGAGTCCCTGCCGGTCCCGCCCCAGGCGGGCCAGCTGGTCGAGGTGGAGGTTACGCAGGCGAGCGACTACGACCTGGTGGGCGAGGTGCTCTCCCTAGACGGCGGCAGCGTGGCTGGTGGCGGCGGTGGCGTGGCCGTGTCGCTGCCGGTGGTCGGAAACGAAGGGTGGCGCAGTTCTTGAGACGCCGCGGCGGGTTTGCGGGGCAGCCGGTAGGCCGTCCACTTCGGTGGCGTTAGCGTCAACATAGTTGACGAGCCGGCCGCACGTTTCGCGGCATTTCGTGGGTTTGAACCTCGGCACACAACGTGCAACCATGAAAGGCGTGTGAGGTGTGTGGACCGTGTCGACTCTGCGGACGGGTTGACACCATGGACCGGTGGACTGGGATTGGATCATGAAACGGCGGGCTATGCTACTGCTTGGAAGCTTGCTGGTGGCCAGCACATCGGGGTGTTTGAGCCCGACGCTGCCGCTGCCCCCTCCCGAAGAGCCTGACGCCATCTCGGAGAGTGGCACCGCCGACGGTTTCTGGGAGGTTCGCGGGACCTGCACGCCAGGAGCCCGGGTGCTGGTGAAAAACCTGGCTACCGGCGTGATCGCCGGCACCGACGACAAGGACCATGACGGACATTACTTCATCCGCATCGAGGCGGAGATCTGCGACGCCGCCGAGCTTTACGAAGTGGTGGGCAATAGCACCAGCGATGGGACTTTCTTCGTCATCCAGCCGCAGGTGAATGGTCAGCCCGACGACAGCTGTCAGTGAGCGGCGCAGGCAAGCCCCCTGCTGAAGGTGGCGCTGGGGATCGTTTGCTGGTAGCGATCGATCGGCACCATGACGGAAGAAGCAGCGGATGCACCGGTCGTGCTCGTGGTCGACGACGAGCCAGGGTTGCGCGAAGTGCTGCAAATTACCTTCCGGCGGCAAGGTTGGGCCGTGGAGTGCGCCCCTGCTGCCGCGCCGGCGATTGAAGCTCTCAAGTCGCGGGACCCCCCCTTTCCCTTGGTGGTCACCGATCTGGTGATGCCGGGCGGCTCAGGCATGGATGTGCTGAAGGCCGCCCGCGCCCGCAGTGACCAAACCCAGGTTATCGTCATGACGGCGTTCTCCACGGTCGAATCGGCCATCGAGGCCATGCGGCAGGGCGCCTACGACTTCATCACCAAGCCTTTCTCGCCAGCTGAGCTAGTCGTGGTGGCCAGCAAGGCGCTCGAGAAGAGCTCGATCGTCGCTGAGAACAAGCTACTCAAGGCACGGTTGGGGACGATGAGGCCTCAGCGAACCGCTGATCTGTTCGGCCAGGATCCGGTGATGCATCGGATCGCCACTTTGGTTGAAAAGGCAGCAACCACCCGGACCACCGTGCTGATCACCGGCGACAGTGGTAGCGGCAAAGAGCACGCCGCACGGATTCTTCATGAGCTGAGCAACCGGGCCAGTGCTCCGTTCTGCGTCATCAACTGTGGAGCCTTGCCTGAGGCGTTGATGGAGAGCGAGCTGTTCGGTCACGAAAAGGGCGCCTTCACCGGTGCGGTGACCGCGGCGCTAGGGATGTTCCGTCAAGCCCAGGGCGGCACCGTCCTGCTCGACGAGGTGGGGGAGCTACCCTTGGCTCTCCAGGTCAAGCTTTTGCGGGTGCTCCAAGAACGCAAGGTCCGGCCGGTAGGCAGCAGCGTCGAGGTCGACGTCGACGTTCGCTTGTTGGCCGCCACCAACCGAGATGTGGAAGACGATGTCGAGACAGGGCGTTTTCGCAAGGACCTGTACTATCGACTCAACGTCATCCGCATCGAATTACCGCCACTGCGGGAGCGTAGGGGTGACATCCGCGGGCTGGCCCAGGAAATGATCGCGCGGTTTGCCGAGGAGTTCGACAAGAGCCCTTTGCGCCTGTCCGCGGCGGTCCTGAGATCTCTCGAGGCCTACGACTACCCGGGCAACATCCGAGAGCTCGAGAACATGATGGAACGGGCTGCGGCCTTGGCCACAGGTGACGAAATCGGCCTGGAGGACCTACCAGACGTGGTCAGCGGCCTGACCCCATCGCTGCCGCCGGTGGCCGCGATCCTGCCCGATGAAGGGTGCGATTTGGATCGGGTGCTTGCCCAGACCGAGCGGCGTCTGATGAGTCAAGCTCTGGAGCGGACGGGCGGGGTGCGCAAGGCCGCTGCAGAGCTGCTCGGCATCACTTTCCGCTCCCTTCGTTATCGGCTCGCCAAACTCGACATGGAGCGGAGCCGCCGTGAGGAGGCCAGCGAAGAGGCCAGCGAGGTCACGGCCGAGCCGCCCACCGAGGAGTGACGAGGATTGTCACCCCAGCTGCTCCGCACCGGCCAAACGCCACGGTTCTCGCCCGATTTTCCGAGTCAGGGACGGCATGCGGCCTGCATGCAGATGGTCCGAGTGATACCATGATCGTCATGAAGTCCCGTTTCAGGCTCCGCCATCCGGCAGACGCCGGCTTCACCTTGATCGAGCTGTTGATCATCGTCGCCCTCGTCGGCGTGCTGAGCGCGATCGCCATGGTCGGCTATCGCTCCTGGATGAAGAGCGCTCGGACCGGTGAGACCAAGG
Source organism: Myxococcales bacterium (assembly GCA_030590865.1). Classification (GTDB taxonomy): domain Bacteria; phylum Myxococcota_A; class Polyangia; order Polyangiales; family Polyangiaceae; genus JAPYTK01. Next base: position 4,473 of record JAUVCD010000658.1, read on the forward strand.
ATTTGGTCCAGGCCATCATGTACGGCCAGCACAACTATCACGCCGACAACGACGGCTATCTGGACTGCTCGTCCTCGTGGACCGACTTCTATCCGCTGGCACTTGGTCCGGACGGCACCAAGCACCCGTTCCACAACCCGAGCCATCCAGACTACGCATGCTGGCAATTGCTGGCGCCGGATACGGATGCGCCCACTTACGCGAGCTTTACTGTCTGCGCGGGGGCGCCGGGGGACGAGCTGACGCAGCCGCCCTTCGGCACGCTGCAGAATTTTCCACCTGCGACGTGGACCGGGGCTTGGTACGTCGTGCTGGCCACCTTGGACCAGGACGGGGATAAGGACTTTGGATACCTGGTGGGTTCAGCCTTCGCGCCTAACACGATCATCGGCCACAAGGAGACAGAGTAAGGAAACAGAGCAGTCGCTGCGGTGCTCGAAACGGGGCGCGCCTTCATGCCCGCCAGGGGGCAAAGGCCTAACCGAACCTGTATTTGCCTACTGGCGGCAGCGGAGCACGGCGACGCAATACGTCACAAGAGGGGTAGGAGGTGACAAACTTTGTCATCTTGAGTTGGCCAAAATGGCGCTATTCTATGAAAATAGGCCTGTTTCTCGTTTGCTCACGACTCGGCACGCCTTCTGCTAACAACTCGTACGGACTGTCACCATGGCAATGAGTCCATCTCACAGAGTCACCGAACCCACGAATAGGAGCTTGGCCCGCCGTCGCAAGCGGCTGTTGCAGGGCTTCACGCTCGTCGAATTGCTCGCGGTCGTGGCGATGATCGGC
>JAUVCD010000282.1 GCA_030590865.1 Myxococcales bacterium
TGGGTCGCCGGCGGAGGGCTCGTGGGCGGAGGGCTCGTGGACTGACCGGCTCGTTGCTCCTGCCCAGCATTGTCGGCCCCGCCTTCCGCCTCCTGGTTGCCCGACCGCCGGCACCCAAGGGGCGAACACACGAGCGAGGCAACCCAACCGACCGCTGCCGCAACGGTCAGCCACCGCCAGACCCCACCGACCACCAGCCCATGCTCACTTGAACCCATAGACATCAGCACTTGCCCCGCAACCTCCCCGCTTCGGTCAGGCTACCGGGGCTCTCCGCCGTCGACCAGCGATCGCTGGGGCAGAGATCGATGGGGCAGAGTGACACCGGCAGGCCGACTCGGCAGCCCTCGCTGCGACCAGGCCGCTCTGCCCACCGGCTCTGCCCACCTGAAGGCACGGCAGCGCGCTATACTGAAACGCTGTTGCTGCTTTGGGCGGGGCCTGGCCCCGAAGGGAGGACTGGCATGAGAGGACTCTTGATGATCGGTGCGGGGGCTGTCGTGGCCACCATTGGGTTCGGTTGCGACGACGATGAGGTCACCGATCCCTGGACATCCAGTGGCAGCGGAGGGAGCAGCTCGTCGACCGGCACTGCCGGGGGCGGGGCCACCTCGTCGACCTCGACCTCGACGTCGACCTCGACCTCCAGCGGGACCGGCGGCTCGAGCAATTTCTCCTGCGCGAGTCCCGACGCCAACTGGGTGTTCTGCGAGGACTTCGAACAAGGCAGTGGCGATTTTGACAGCTGGCTCGCCGCCTCGGACTTCATCGGCGGGCCGGGCACCGACGACCGCGGTCGAGTCGATCTGGCGACCGATCACCACCAGAGCGGGTCCTATTCGGCCTTCATGCCCGCCTCCCCCGACTCGGGGTACCAGGGCGCCAGCCTGGACTGGTACGCCTGTGACGGCGCCCAAGCCTCCAACTGCGCGCTACAGAGCTTCGACCAACTCTACTTCCGGGCCTGGATCCGCTTCGCCGACGACCACGCCGACGTTCATCACTTCATGAACATCAGCGGCAGCCAGCCTGACGACTATTGGTACCACGGCACGGCCGGCTGCATGCCCAACGGCTCGCTCGCCATGGGGACCACGGTGGACCACCGCACCGACACCCACGAGAGCTTCTTCTACACCTACTACCCAGGCATGAACTGCGACACCAACTGCGGCAACTACGCCGACGTGGCCGCCATCTGCGCCGAGTGCGCCAACAAGGGCCTGCCCACCTGCGACCAGCAGCAACAGTGCTGCTAGGGCAACCACTACGAGGCGGCCACGCCCCACTATTTCCCAGTCGGACAGTGGTTCTGCTTCGAGATGATGATGAAGGCGAACACGGTGGGCCAGACCGACGGCGAGATGGCCTATTGGGTCGACGGTGCCCTGATCCACGAGGAGACCAGCATGATGTGGCGTACCAGTCCCACCCTGGCGCTCAACCGGGTGCGGGTGCAGCACTCCAGCACCTCTGGTGACGCCGAGAGCCACTCCAATCAGGTGTGGTTCGACGACGTGGTGGTCTGCACCCTGCCGGTGGGCTGCAACTGATAAAGCGGTGATCGTCGGCACCGCAACGACTCAGCGGCGCAGACCCTCGATCACCGCAACCATATCCGCTGGCATCGGCTCCTCGAACCGGAGGGGCTGACCGGTGATCGGGTGCTCGAAACCGAGGGACGCTGCGTGAAGCATCACCCGGGGCGCCGGAGGAGACAGGATGCCCCGTCGGGCGTAGCGCCGGTCGCCGAGCACCGGATGCCCCGCCTCGGACAGGTGGATCCGAACCTGATGGGTTCGTCCCGTCTCGAGCTCACAACGGATCAGGGTGGCGTCGGTCAGACGCTCGACCACCGCCACGTGGGTGCAGGCCGGTTTGCCCACGTTTCGTTTGTTGGTCGAGCCACGCTTGCCGTTGGGATGCTCGGTCAGGTGAGATCGGTAGGTGGCGCGGACGGCTTTTCCCGCCACCAAGCCCAGATAATGGCGGTCCACCGCACGGCGCTGCAGCTGTTGTTTGAGGGCCAGGCGCGCTTCCCGAGTGCGGGCAAAAACCAGCAGCCCCGAGGTCTCGCGATCCAGGCGCTGGACAACACCGAGAGGCACCGAGCGGCGACCGCGACGGGGCAAACGGGCCTGGACTTGCTGGGCCAGCGTGCCGCTTCGCCAGTGCTCGTCAGGGACGCAGACGAGGCCCGCAGGCTTGCGCACCACCACCACTTGGGGATCGACATGCACGATGACGTCATCGCCAACCGCCACGCGAGCTTGCCGAGCAGCCGCCATGCGGAGGCAGATGCGGCTGCCTGCCTCGACGGGCTGGCGGGGATCGCGAACCACCGCATCATCGACGCTGACCTTGCCCGAGCGAATGGCACGGCGCACGGCAGCCCAACTGGCGCCGGCGTAGAGTTGCCGGAGCGTCCGGTCGAGCGGGCGCGGATCGCCGACCACGGTGTGCTCACCGTCGGTCAATGGGGAAGAGGCAGACATGCAGACTCGCCCACAGCCTAGGACTGGGTCGCCGGGACCTGCAAGGTCCGAGCAAGAAGCGACTAAGCCTCGTCAGGCGCCAGCGCCGACTACTTGCGCCCTTTGCCGCCAAAGGGGCGCTTGGCCACGAAACTATAGTGGGTGTCGTGGACCAAGGGCTTCTGGTCTCGCGGTCGCTTCGATGCCGCTGCCTTCCGGTGCGCCGAGGACGGCGATTCGTCGGAGATGGAATCGTCGTATGGGTCATCGGCGTCCTGCTCTTCCGGCACCGGCCCGACGTCCGGCTCGGTCCGTCGATTAGCAGAGGCCGTGGCCCTCGTGGACGCTGAACGCGGTGGCCCTTCCGAGGTGGGCCCCTGGGCTTGCTCCTCGGCGTCCTGCTCTTCCGGCACCGGCCCGACGTCCGGCTCGGTCCGCCGATAGGCAAAGGTGGCTTTGGGCTGACGGACCGGAGTGATCCTGGGAGTGTCTTTGGGCGTCACCCGCGTGTGGACGTCCGAGCAGTGCTTGAGTCGAGGTTGGGAGCGTTCCTCAGGCGGGACGTCCGAGTAGGGCAAGGTTCGTTGTGCCCCCCGTTTGCCCTGGTCGGCTTGGTCGCCATCGTCGCGGTTGTGTCGCCCCACCACGTTCTCCTCCCCGCTCCAGCCGCCAACGAGCCGCGATGCCGAGTGACCGTATTATAGAGTCTGAGACGCTCAACGGATCCTGTTTTGTCAGACTTTGCGGACGCAATGGCATTTTCTGTCAGATATCGCCAACCTGGGGCCCCGGGCCCGCCAGCGCTCGGCCCGCTGGGCGCGCTGCCCATCCGAGATGACCGGTAGCGTCAGCCGGCACCGCCACGACCGATCCGCTGAAGCAGACCAAGCAAGGCCACCGCGCGCCCCAGCCGACGATCTGCGCGCCCCTGCAGGGCGATGGACGGCGGCGCCAGCCCTTCGCGATCGATCAGCTCGTCGAGGGTGCCGCACCGCCGGTCCGGATGAGCGTTGCAATAGGCAGCCTTGAGTAGCAAGGCTGGCCCTTGGTGCAACAGCTCGCGGCGCAGTAAATCGAGCGAGCTCTGGTTCCAAGCCACGACGACATCGCCACGACCGCAGAACCCTTCCCAGTCGCGGCGCAGCTCGTCCACTGACACCCCCTGGTCGAGAGCCTCTCGACTAAGCCCCATGTGACCGAGGTGGCGCGCGCTCGGCGAGCTGCACTCAGGACGTATCAGCCGCTCGAAGACGGCCCCTGCGGCGGGCCGGACCGCAGTCCATTGGACCACCTCACGTCCTGACGGGCCACGCCGATCCATTCGCCTGGACGACTCGCCATAGACCACCACCAAAGAACTCGGCTGTGCGGTGAAGACTCGCGGCACCGTCCGGTGGGTCCCGGCCCGTCGCGCTCGCTGGCGTCGGCCAGCGTGTTTCTCGGTCACAAAGCCCAGCTGGTCATCGATCATCGAGTCAAAAACGTCGACCAGTCCTGACAGCCCGGCAGTGTCCGGCTCGAGAAACGACAGGGCTTGAACGACAGCCTCGATGGTCGACAGGTAACCCGGCTCAGGGGCCCGTCGGATGCGGTAGCGGCCGCTTCCAGGCTGGGCGAGTTGGTAGTGGGGCAAGCGCTGCAGCCACAGGTTGTCGCGGTGGATGCAGTGAGCGTGGGACCAGGTCCCGTCGATGAGCACCAGCGCCTGAGGGCGTCGACCAGGCGGAAGGCTCTGGAGCGGCTGAGGCTCGCCACCGGGATAGAGCAGCGCCGCCCCAGCAGGCAAGTCGCTCGGCGGTTCAGCCGTCGGTCCGAAACACACCCGCAGCTGGAGGTTCTCCAATCCGAGGCGGGCAATGCGGGCCGTGCCGATGGGGTGAAAACGCTCCCGATGGTGCTGGATGATCCAGACGGCCGTGCGGTTCTGAACCCTGGTGATCCGGTCGCAGATACACAGGACCTGGGGTTTGTGGCACCGATGGCACACCGGCCGTGGGATATCGGGGCTGCCCATCAGGGGACACCATAGCGCAGCGAGGCCCGTCTCACCTCGACGGTTGACCAGGAGCCAAGCGCCCCGTCCAGTCCAGCCGGTCCATGACCTCTTGCGGCACCTGCCGGGGCGAGTCACCGTGGCGCCTGTCATCGTTGCAACGAACCGCAGGCAGCTGCTATTTGCGGCATGCTACGCCACCGCCCGTGGGTCGGGCGGGCCAGGCACCCCCTCGGAGGCAGACCATGAAGACGAGAATCACCGAGCTGTTCGACATCGAGGCCCCGATCGTGCTGTCCGGCATGTCGTGGATCAGCACGCCTGAGCTGGTGGCGGCGGTGGCCGAGGCGGGCGGGCTCGGTATCCTGGCCACTGGAGTGTGCCATCCCCGGCAGAGCCGCGAGTACATCAAGGAGACCCGCGAGCGGACCGACAAGCCCTTCGCGGCCAACGTCACCCTCTACTTCCCCGAGTCCAAGCACAACGCCAAGGTGCTGATCGACGAGCAGGTGCCGGTGCTCAACTACTCGCTCGGCAAGGGCGATTGGATCGCCGAGGCGGTGCATGCCTACGGGGGCAAGGTGGTCGCGACAGTGACCACCACCAAGCACGCCTTGGCGGCCCAGCGGGACGGCGCCGACGCCATCATCGTGACCGGACACGAGGCCGCCGCGCATGGTGGCGACGTCTCGTCCTTGGTGCTGGTGCCGCGGCTCGCGGATCTGGTCGACATCCCGGTGGTGGCCGCCGGTGGCTTTGCCGATGGCCGGGGCCTGGCCGCGGCGCTCGCCTTGGGTGCCGATGGGATCGCCATGGGGACCCGCTTCATGAGCTGCAAAGAGAGTCCCGTCCCCGAGAACCAGAAGGCCAACGCCAAGAAAATGGACATCCACGACACGGTCTACACCAATCGAGTCGATGGTCTGCCCGCCAGGTTCATGCGCGCCGCCGGCGCCTTGCGAATGATGAAGTCGCAAGTCAACCCGCTCACCGCCCTGATCAGCTCCCGCCGGATCGCCAAGATGATGGAGATGTCGTGGGCGAAGAGCTTCGCGGGGATCATGTTGGCCGGCCCAGCCAAGGCAACCCAGATGGCCCGCATGGCCATCGCCTTCGAAGCCTTCGAGGCCGGCATGATGCAAGGGGACAACGAACGGGGCGTGCTGCCTCTCGGGCAGGTCACCGGGCTGATCGACGACCATCCAACGGTGGCTGAGCTCTTCGAGCGCCTGTTGACTGGCGCCCAGGAGGCCAGCGCTCGCACGACCGCCAGCCTGGCTACTGATCAGGGCAGCGAATCGGGCACGCAGACCTGAGCTGTCGCCACGGCGGCCGAGCTGTTCCCGATGAACCGGGGCAGCTCGCGGGCCTCCATGCCCGGCAGGTTGGTGCAGAAGCCGTTGGTCGCGCCGGCAGTCGACACGCAGCTCCCGCTCGACCCATTGTCGAGGCTGACACAGAAGGTCGTCGCCTTGCCCCCTTTGTCCGGACAGTAGCCTTCGCAACCGATGGTGCAGAAGCCCAGCGGCTCGTCGCCACTTTGACTGTAGACGGCACAGATCCCAGCCTCGCCGTCGGCCTCGAAGTCGCAGTCCATCGAGTTGACGCAGCCATCCCCCACGAAGGGGACCGGGGTCTGATCCGGCCCTAGTGGCGTGTCCGCGCTCACCGGCTCGACGATGACATCAGCTCGCTCGTTCACGCTGGTGGGCTCACCAAAGAGGTAGAGACTCGCTGGGTAGGACACATCCAGGACCCAGTGATCGACCTTGTCCTCAACCCAACAGGCCGGCCCTTTATCGAGCACCAACAGCACGACACTCTTGCCGTTGTCAGGGTTGGTGGCCCGAATCCTGCCGAAGCAGCCGAATCGGTCGGCATCGGCGGCGTACCAGCGGATCTGTCGCTCACACTCCGGGCCGCTCAGACCTCCGCAAGCTTCAGCGTAGCCCGCCGGATCGCCACCCTTGCACCAGGGCAAGCAGTTGTCTGAACCGTCGCCACGGTCGTTTCCGTGCTCGTCGGTCCAGCAACCAAAGGAGGTCGTGTAGAAGCTCCCGTCGGCTGGAACGTGCTTGCCCGTCGTGCCGTTGCACGTCCAATAGGTCTCGGTGGCGTCCTGCTGCTGGCTAGCAGTCGAATCGTCGACCGGAACAATGCAACCGATGGTGGCCAAGGTGGCGCTGCAGAGCGCACCGAGGCCGAACACAAAGCGGGATCTCAACGCCATGGTGTTTGCCTTTGCCCGCCCCGTCTTGCAAGCCCTCGACATGCACGGCTTATGCCGGCCGGCCGGCCTAACTCAAAACCCGGTAATCGTAGGGCCAAACCAGTATGTCACCGGATTAATGTTGGCTCATCGCCCGATCGCCCGGGGGAACAAAGATCCAGCCGGCTCGCTCTCTCGGCCGCACCACGGCGCCGTGGCACCCACGGTGAGTGAACACCGCGGGGCCAGGTTTCTGTTTCGACAGACGTCAATCGGTACGGTAGCTTGAATCAGCACCATGAAACACACGCCCTATTCTTATGCGACCGTTGCAACGCTTTCCCTACTCATCGGTGGCACCTGTGCCCTCTTTGCCGGCTGTGGCGACGACGAGGTGGGGTTCAAGCCGAGCTCGTCGACCAGCACGGGCGCTGGTGGTGGGGGCGGTGCTGATGGGGGCAGCACGCCGACCGGCGGCGCAGGGGGCAGCGGAGGCACGATCAACCCTGGGCAGAGCCGTATCACCATCGCTGGCGATGCCACCTGGGCGGTCACTTTCGACGCCACCGCTCAAGGCAATGGTGCCACCAACTGCAGCTACACCCGCCACTATGAGGGCGTGCAGGACCAATCAAGACCGTGGCTCTGTCCGAGCTGTGAGGTGATCTTCCTGGCCACAGTTCAGATGACGGCCGGGCAGCAGGATTGTTACGTTCAGGTCACCGACCAGCCGCCAGCCACCGAAGAGTGGGTGGGCTATGGCGGCGGAACCTGGTGGCGCGGCAGGGGCGGTCCCATGTCCGATCAAGGCACGGCAACGGTGACCACGACCACCGTCGATCTAGTCAATGCCGTGCAGGACCTCGAGGCACCGGTGGGCGGCATCATGGGCTTCGATGTCACGGGTGCCTTCACCTTGGGCGAAGAACAAGGGGATCCGATGCACGGCTGGGTGGCGGCGGATAGCTACAGCTGCAACTGGCCCAAGAGCAACCTACCTGAGTACACCGGCAACTACTTGCTCACCATCGGTCAAACACTACCGGACGGCCTGTTCAGAGATCGGTGTGACGAGGTTGTTCGTCTCCACGACTTCCAAGGCGCCTATCTGGTGATCGACATGTCGGCCATCGACTGCCCACCTTGCCAGAACATGGCCGCCGAGGAGGCCCAGTTCGTGGCCGACATGGCCGCCCAGAGCATCGAGGTCCACGTCATCACCATGCTCGCACCGGCCCTCGCTGATCCGCTCGGGCTAACCACCACCGCAATGCTCGAGAACTGGACCACCACCTATGGTCTCGCCTCGCCGGTCTTGGCCGATCGGGGCTGGGGACTGTCCATGTTCCTGCCCGCACTAGTCGACGAGACCGCTTACCCGTCCTGGGTCATCGTGGATCCGGACTTGGTGGTGTTCAACATGGGCGTGGGCTACGGCGGCTTCGGCGAGCTCGAGACGGCCATCCTGGCAGACATCAACGGCTGACCGAGCTTGGCTGGTGCCGGCACCGACACGCCACAGCCTCTACGCAGGCCGCGTGCCCGGTGACGATGGTCCGTCGGCGCGGGAAGAAGGGAACGGCAGCCAGGGGATGGGTTAGACTGCCGCTCCCCCAGCCATGGCACCTCCAGTGAAACAACGACGAATTCCGTCCGTCCTGTTGGTTCTCCTCATCGCCTTTCTAGCGGTTGTCGGGCTCACGACGGTCCCCGTCGCCGCCCAGTCCCCGGCGGCCCAGGCTCAGAAGTATCTGGTCGCAGGAGAGCGTGCCGCCAGGGCCAACCAGTGGGAGCAGGCGCTCGCAGCTTTTCAGAAAGCGCATCAGGCCAAGCCCTCGGGCGCCACGGCGATCCGAGTGGCCAATGCGCTCTATCAGCTCGATCGGTTGAGCGAGGCTCAACAGGCCTACCGGACCCTGCTGGACGCCTACGACAAGACCCTGTTCAACAAGGACAAGACCACCGCCCGCAAGCGCCTCGAAGAGCTGAATGGAAAGATCGGCAGCCTCACGATCCGGGTGAGCGAGAAAGGCGCCACCGTACTCATCGACGGAACGCCCGCCGGCACCTCACCTTTGGCTGCAGCGCTCCAAGTACCGGTTGGGGACCACCAGCTGGAGGTGAAAAAGGGAGGCTTTCGCAGCTACGCCAAGACGGTGAAGCTGACCCCTGGCGCCCCGGTCACCATCGAGGTCTTGCTCCAAGAGTTGGCCGCAGTGGGGCACATCAAGGTGACCGCCGCCGGGGACGAGGCGCTGACGGTGCTGATCGATGGCTCCGAGGTGGGCCCGGTGCCCTACGAGGGACAGCTCGAGCCGGGGAGCCACCAAATCGCTGGCACGTCCGAACAGCTCGAGGCGCCGGCACAGACCGTCACCATCGAGGCCGGCGAGCTTCTCGACGTAGTGCTCGAGGCGGGCGCTCGCACCGGCACGCTCGAGGTGAGGCTGACCGACGAGGTGGGCACCATCCTGGTGGACGGCACTCAGGTCGGCAAGGGCAGCTTCCAAGGGCGGCTGCCGGCCGGGGCACACACCCTGAGAGTGACCCGTGAAGGCTATGAGCCCTTCGAAAAAACCGTGAAGGTGGTCGCGGCAGACGTACACGTCGAGACCGTCTCGCTGCAGAAGGCAACCTCAGGTGACGCGCAGGCTGAGCAAGAAGAGGGCGACTGGACCTTCGATGGCCTCTACGGCGGCTTGCAACTCGGCGCCATGTTCCTGCCGACTAATACGGGCCACACGCTGGATACGGCCTGCGACACCACTGGAGCGACCTCTTGCGATGGGGGCTTGCCCGCTGGCGCCACCATCGGCGGGTTCATCGGTTACGCCTTTGCTCCCTTGGGCTTCGAGTTGTTGGTCCTCGGCGGCGCCGACATGGTCGAGCCCACCGCCTCTTTCGACGGCACCACCGGGAGCGACATCAACCCGCTGGTCGCCCAACCGGAGCGGGAGGAGGAGTTCATCATCGGACGCTTCGGGGCCGGCGGAGCCTTACGGGCCCGGGTGCTCGTCCCGATTGACCGATTTCGGCTCAGCGGGGCCCTGGGGGCGGGGCTCGCCTACCGGCACATGATTCTTGGTCGCACCGTGACCGCCAGCGATGGCCGCGAGGCCGAGACCTCGGACGGCGGCACGGGCTACCTAACACCTGTTCTCTCCTTCGAGCTCAGCGCCCAGCTGCGCGTGTCTGGGTCGGCCGCCTTGGCTCTCGGCTTCAACCTGTGGCTCGAACATGCGGGCAACGACATGAAGACCGCGGCCGAAGGGGATGTGATGCTAACCAAGGATGGCCAGCTGCCCCACCCGCTGGCGACGCCAGCCTACGACATGGCCACCGGGACCCAGCTCTACATGGGACCGTTCCTCGGACTGCAGCTCGGGCCCTAGAGGGCCGGCAGGACCGGAGCCCGCCGCTAGGGCAGTGACACCAGCTCGCTGCAAGGCACCCGCATCAGCACCGGTACCGCCGGGGCGGTCTCACCCTGTCCGCCGTAGAAGAGCGCCACCTCGGTGAGCACGTCGCGGAGATTCTGACAGGCCTGACCGCAGATGCGCACCCCATTGGCCGCTTCGTTCCAGCCGCTAGCGCCCAGGTTGGACTCACTGCAGGCTCCGTTGTGCGGGATGTCGGTTTGCAGTTGGGTCACTGGGTGCACGTAGGAGAGCTCAGCCGTGGTGGCCTGGGACGGCATGTGCGCAGGCAGATCGTAGAGACAGCTTCCCAGGTCGTTGATGATCTCCTGCACCCCGGACAGGGCCACCGCCCCGTCGCTGGTAGCATCGAAGACCTGAGTGCCACCATTGCTCGCAATGCTAGACCCCTCGAGCACCGGATCGGTGGCGTGGACCGTGCCCAGCGGAGACTCGAGCACCATGACATAGGTGTAGATCCCCTGGCTGGTGAAGGCGTCGAGCGCCTGGGCCGCCGGAGCGGCCGGCGTGCCGCCGCAGTGTTGGGCCAAATCGCGGTTGCCGAGCACCAGTAGCGCCCGTCGGTTGTGGTCCGCAGCGGCGTAAGCCGAGAGGGCCGCGTGGGCCCCCTGCATGGCGCCGTCCAGATAGAGATCCGGATCGCTGCTCAACAGATTGCTCATGTCAGCGACCGCATCGCCGATCGGCAGACGCACCGACTCGACATCAGCGAAGCCAATGCTCGGCGTGGAGAAGCTGGAGACGCTGCAGTCCGACTGGGCCGCGGGCAGGAACCCAAAGCCTAGCTGGGTGCGAGCCGCGATCGGGTTGGTCAGGGGCAGATCGATGGCAAATTGGAGCCCCTCGGGTCCGAAGAACTCAGCCATGCTCTGAGAGCGATCCATCAGGATGTAGAGGGCGCTGGCTTTCTGCACCAGTGGCTGGTTGTTGGTGCACAGATCGTCGGCACCGATTTGCAGGGGTCCGGTGCCCGCTTGGATATCCGCCAGATCGTCGTCGCAAATGGGCTGCAGAGCACGCTTGGCCGGACACAATGCGCTGGCCACGACGTTGACGATGCGACCGGTTTGATAGTTCGACTCGCAGAGGTTCGGCGCTAACTGGAACGTCAACGGATCGTTTGGCTCGGGCAGGATGAACCCCTCCTTGGCGTCCAGATCGAGGACCTCGGTACCCAGGGACTGATACACAACCTGCACATTCAGGTGACCTGGTTGGGGCGCCGGCGCCGTGTCAGGCCACAGCGCCCGAAAGGTGCA
>JAUVCD010000021.1 GCA_030590865.1 Myxococcales bacterium
CATCCATCGAGTTCCTGAAGGCCTGGAACCTCAAGGGCGAGAGCTTAGCCGGGCGCCGGGTCGGCGTGATTGGCGGCGGCAACTCGGCCATTGATGCGGCACGGGTGGCCCGTCGGCAGCCGAATGTGGAGAGCGTGACGATCTTCTACCGACGAACGCGGCGCGAGATGCCGGCCTTCCCCGCAGAGATCGATGCGGCCCTAGAAGAGGGCATTGGGCTCGAGCTACTCGCATCGCCTTCGAAGATCCTCGTTGAGGACGGTCGCCTGGCGGCACTCGAGCTGATCGACAACGAGCTGGGCGACTTTGATGACAGCGGTCGCCGGAGGCCGGTACCCAAGGAGGGCCCGGCCCGCACGGTAGCGCTCGACACCCTAGTGGTGGCCATCGGGGAGCAGCTCGAAACGTTCGAGACCGCCGGGTCTGCGGGCATCGAGCTCAGCGGTCGCGGAGCCTTGATTGCGCTGCCCGACACGCTGGAGACCAGCCGCCCAGGCGTTTTTGCAGGCGGTGACGCGGTGACGGGGCCCAACACGGTCATCGATGCCATTGCTGCGGGTCAGAAGGCGGCAACCATGATTGATCGTCATCTCCACGGCGAGAAGCTCGAGCAGCCGGCTGCGCTACAGGTGCCCTCGACCTACGTGGCGCCGGTGAGCAGTGGGCAGGATGGGGCCATGGGCATCGCCCGGGCGGTGCTGCCCAGCATACCGGTAGCTGGGCGCTTGAGCGGGTTCGACGAGGTCGAGCCATCTTTGGATGCCGAGACCGCGCTTCATGAGGCTAGTCGCTGCCTGCGTTGCGATCTCGATTTCGTCGCAGTCCCAGACGAAGAGCCGGTGCTGGAGGCCATAGCTGGGGGGGCGAGAAGGTAACCTCTGGCTCTGCCTGGCCCGGTGGGGGAGCCGTGTGGCCCACCGGGCCGAGCCAGGTTTGGGTTGCTGCGGCACCCAGTGCGCCGGATAAGGAGCTATGCGCGCTCTCCGGTTTGGTTGGGTCGCCATGGTTGCTGGCGTCTCGGTGCAGCTGGTGTCCGTCAGTCCAGCCCAGGCTGGTGGATGCGGGGACTTTGGCGGGATTGGGGTGGCCCTCGGTGCCATGATCGGGGGCGGCACCGCCGTGGCCACGAGCTTCGCCTTACCCGGGATCGCGGTGGCTGCTGAAGAATCGGGCAATCTCAACTATTGGCCCGGCGTGGGTTGGGCATTTCTCGGTTCCACCGTGGGTGTGGGGGCCGGTACCGGTCTCAGCGCCTCGGTTCTGTGCGAAGCAGGCGTCTACTTGCCGGCGCTGAATGGACTAGGCATCGGCGTGGTGTCCACGATCGTATGGGCGGCTACGACGCCGACCGAGCGGTCGCCGAGCTATGCTCCACAATTCGCGCTCGCGCCGCTGGGCGATGACGGCGCCACCGCGATGATGTCGCTGGCTTTTTGACGGCCTGCCGTGTCGCTACGTGCGGGTGGCCGAGCGACCCGCCGCAGCGAGTGTCCTCGAGAACCGACCGTCAAGATCACCCGTCGAGATTACCCGTCAAGGACACTCAGCGCAGCCAGATGGTCCACCGCGATTTGGCATCGAAGTTGGAGCTCGAACAGCAGGACGACGACTGGTTGAAGTCCGGCGTCAGTCCGCCGGCACAGGTGCGACACCAAGCGTCTCCGTCTGTCGTGTTGCAGCAGTCACCATAGGCTGCGTAGCTCGAGTACTGGGACGGGAAGTGCATCTCGTTGTAATGGTTCTGTGACCACGAGCCGTTGCTGGCCGTGTTCTGGTAGTGGACGCCGTAATGGCACACGTTCGAGCTGCACGCGCCCCACCCGAGGGTCGTGCCACACATATAGGACGTGCCGACCTGTCCGGCGCTCAGTCCGATGAGCTTGGTGGTCGTGACGGCGCTCGATACCCCAGTGCAGGTCTTGGACCACTGGGGCCCAGTTGGCTTGATGGCCTTGATGGCCGAGTCATAGCCAGCGATGGTGCAATTGGCGCAGTTGTTGTTCTCTTTGGAGGCGAAGACGACCTGGGTGAATGCGGACCAGAACAGATTGATGTTGTGGTTCCAGTTGGTGGCTCGGTTGTTGTCGAACGACCCGTGGGGGATATCGATGTCCGGCTGGCCCGCGTTGTCCGAGTTGACGACGCGATTGAGCACCAACGTCCAGCCGCCGCCGTCGGTCGTCATGTCGCAGAAGACGCTCATCTGCTGGTTAGGTCCGCCCAGATCGGTGTCGACGACATAGACGCCGCTCGCCGAGTTGGGGCTCGAGGTCTTGATGGCCAGGCAGGACGGTTGGACGTTGCAGTCCAGATCGGTCTGGGGGGTGCAGTTGCCGGGGCAGCAACCGTCGCCGTTCTGTTCACAGGTGACGACCGCCGTACCATTCGAGCAGCTGCCGCTCTGGCAGGTCTCGTTGGCCGTGCAGGCATTGATGTCGTCACAAGGGTCGCCGTTGTTGAGGTTCTGGGTGGTGCACTGCCCGGTGTTGGTGTCGCAGATGCCGAGCACGCAGCCTTGGGTCAAATAGGTGCAGTCGAGGGCGGTGCCGCCCTGACAGAGGCCAGCGGCGCAGGTCTTGTTGATGGTGCAGAGGTCGTTCAGATCGACACAGATCTGGCCCTCGTTGCCCGGCACGGGCTCGCATTGCCCGTTTTGGGGATTGCACTCCGAGACGTGGCAGTCGTCCGGTACCGGTTGAAAGAAGCAGTCCTTGGGTGTCCCGGTGCAGAGGCCGTTCTGGCAGGTGCTGTTTTCCTGGCAGAGATCGTTCGGGTCGGTGCAAGGGGCGCCGGATTGCTTGGCCGTGGTGGTGCAGGTCTGGCTGGTCTCGTCACAGGTCACGTCCTCGCAGGCAGCTGGCGTGACCCCACAGTCGTTGGTCGTCCCAGGCTGGCAGGTCCCAGCCACACAGGCGTCGTCCACCGTGCAGAACAGCCCGTCCTCGCAGCTGGACCCATCGGTGTCTGCCACCACCTCGCATTGGCCCGTCTGCTCGTTGCATTGGGCGATCTGGCACAGCGGAGCCTGGATCTGGCTGCAGTCGATAGCGCAGGCCGAGGGGTCGCCGCCGGTTCCGCTGCTGCCGCCAGCGCCGCTGCCGCCGCTGCCGGTGGTGGACGTGCTGGTCTGTCCCGAGCTCGAGCCGCCGCCGAAGCCCGAGGTGTCACCGGTGGCGCAGCCCGGTGCAGCGGTCGCGCCGAGCGCCCCCGTCGTCACGGCGACCAGCGCTACCCCAAGTCTCTGAACCACCCCAGTAGGCTTTGTGCCAAGCATGGATCCAATCTATCACGCGTCACGGCGCGGGTGGGTTGGGCGAGTGCAACGGGTGGTCACGGTCTTGGAAGCATGGTTGGCGCAGCGCTCGGTGAGAGCCATCGAAGTGCAGCGGTCCACCGTCGCCGAGCTGGATCGCCTGTTTCACACGCAGCTGGCCGCTGCGCCGTGGCCCCCACAGCCTTGGGGTGATTTCGTCCAGGCGGCGGGTCGTCAGCTCGACGCCAGGGTGGGGGATTACGGTGCGCTCTTGCTGGCGCTGGTGCCCGATCGCGATCGAGGGACTGGGAGCCTCGTCGAGGCCTTGGCCGAGATCCTGTTCGTGCCGCGCAGCCACCGGACCGAATACGTCCACAACCGAGCGGGTGCGCCGCCCTGGGACATCCGGCGGCTGCTGTTGGAATACGCGGTCTGGTCGTTGCGGGTCGACGAGGTATTAGGCGGGCTGACCAAAGGGTTCTGCGCTCGTGGCTGCGACCGCTTGCCCACCGGCTGCTGCTCGGTGCTGGGCTACGACATGGGTATGGTGCCTGAGGCCATGTTGGAGCTCCAACAGCTGGAGGCGAGCGGGCAGGGGTGGCAGGTCCCGGCGACTGAAGACAAGTGCAAGTATCATGGGCGGGACGGGTGCTGCCTGCGGCTGTTCAAATCTCCCGCTTGCGCCGGGATGCTCTGCGATGGCCTGGTCCAAGAGCTGGGGCGCCGCTACTCGGCTGAGCCGCTCCAGGCGTTTCTGAGGCCCCTGGCGCGGTACCGTAACCAGGTGCTGGACCGTTCGGCGATTTTCGACGTGATGGCCCTGGTCGTGGCGACCGGGCGACGGCTGCTGGGCTGACCTGCTGGGCTGGCATGCTGGGCACATTCCCCGGGACAAATGGGTCAGTTGCACTCACCGGCAACCGGGGGACCCCTATCAGCATTTTTTAGCGTCTGGACCGCTGTTTGACGCGCGCCGGTCATGGTAAGTGGCGCATGCATGGGCGCCAGCTGGCGGGCGGCAACGCAGCGAGCAAATTGCCCACGACGTGCTCCGGGGGGCCTCGAGCATCGGCCACGGCCACTCCAAGACTCTCAGTAATCCGACACAGGAGACAGAAACATGATCAAGCCGCACGGTTCCGACAAGTTGAACCCGTTGTACGTAATGGATGATGCCAAGCGCGCCGCGCTCTTGAAGGAGGCCGAAGGGCTGCCTTCGATCGTGGTCAGCTCAGCGGCCGCAGCCAACGCTGTGATGATGGGCGCCGGCTACTTCAACCCGCTCACCGGTTTCATGAACCTCGCCGACGCCATGGGCACCGCCGAGAACATGAAGACTGCCAGTGGTCTGTTCTTCCCCGTACCGGTCATCAACATGGTGCGAGATGCCTCGTCCATCAAGGACGCCAAGCGCATCGCTCTGAAGGACCCGAACGTCGACGGCAACCCGATCCTGGCGGTCATGGACGTCGAGGCGATCGAGCAGGTGCCGGAAGACAAGATGAAGCTCATGACCGAGAAGATCTTCCGGACCATGGATATGGAACATCCTGGCGTGAAGGCCTTCAACACGGTGGGCAACACGCTCATTTCCGGCCCGATCCAGGTGCTCAACTACTCCTACTTCGCCGCTGACTTCCCGGAGACCTACCGGACGGCCATGCAGATCCGCGCGGACATCGAGAAGGCTGGCTGGAACAAGGTCGTCGCCTTCCAGACCCGCAACCCGATGCACCGGGCTCACGAGGAGCTCTGCCGCATGGCCCACGATCAGCTGGGCACCGACGGCATCCTGATTCACATGCTGCTCGGCAAGCTCAAGAAGGGCGACATTCCGGCGGACGTGCGGGACGAATGCATTCGCACCATGGTGGACAAGTACTTCCCGGCCAACAGCGTGATGATCACCGGTTACGGCTTCGACATGCTCTATGCCGGCCCCCGGGAGGCGGTACTGCACGCCCTGTTCCGTCAGAACTGCGGCTGCACCCACCTGATCGTCGGCCGCGACCACGCGGGCGTCGGCTCGTACTACGGTGGCTTCGACGCCCAGAAGATCTTCCACGACGAGGTGCCGAAGGGCGCTCTGGAGCTGGAGATCTTCGAGGCGGATCACACCGCCTGGTCGAAGAAGCTCGGCAAGATCATCATGATGCGCGACGCCCCTGACCATACCAAGGAAGACTGGGTCTTCCTGTCGGGCACCAAGGTCCGCGAGATGCTCTCTGAGGGCAAGGATCTACCCATCGAGTTCAGCCGACCCGAGGTCGCCAAAGTACTGATGGGCTACTATCAGTCCCAGAAGTAACGACTAGCCCAAGCGGCTCGAAGCCCCCGGCGCCCATGGTGTCGGGGGTTTCCCCTTTTTGTGGCTAGCAACTAGCTGGTGCGTTGCTGGACTTTGGCGTCGGCTTTGCTGACCTTGTCGTGCATCGCCTTGCGGAAGTCGGCGAGCCCGGTGGCCACCGCCGGATCGCTGGCGCCGAGGATCGAGGCGGCGAAGAGGCCAGCGTTTTTGGCGCCCGCGATTCCCACCGAGGCCAGCGGAATGCCCGGGGGCATCTGCACCGACGACAGCAGGGCATCCATGCCTCCGAGGGTGCCGTTGGCGATCGGTACGGCCACCACGGGCAGGGTGGTGTGAGCGGCGATGACGCCTGCCAGGTGGGCGGCGCCGCCAGCGGCGGCCAGCACCACGCCGAAGCCGGCGTCCCGGGCTCCCTCGGCCAGCTCACGGACCACCGCTGGCGTGCGATGGGCCGAGGCGACGCGCACCTGGTAGCGCACGCCCAGCGTCTCGAGGACTTTCCACGCAGGCTCCAGCTGGTCGAAGTCGCTGTCCGAGCCCATGATGATCAGAACCTTCTTCGTACTCATGGTCCGTGGTCCTTTAGCTTGGCTAGTGTGGTGACACAGAGATTGGTTTCAGTAGCGTGCGGCCGTTGAACCGCGCGACTTTTGGGGTGGGGGCCCCAGCGCTTGCGCTGGGGGAGGGGTCTTGGAAAAACCCCTCGGAAACAATGAGTGTGGGCGACCAGATCTCGTCCCAGGCGCGAACCCACTGTGCCCCGCTGCGTCCGCCGCCACAAGGCCTTGGGCGGGCGCAGCGGGGCACAGTGGGTTCGTGCATGAGTTCTACGTCAGCACACTATGGGCGATGTCTTGCCGATAGTGCATCCCATCGAAAGAAATCTGTGCGCAGGCGCGGTAAGCAGCCGCGCGGGCTTCACTCGCCGAGCTGCCGCTGGCGCTGACACCGAGCACCCGCCCACCTGAGGTGACGAGCTGGCCGTCCTGCCGGGCGGTGCCGGCGTGGAAGATGTGGACGCCCGGTAACTTGCCAGCTTCGTCGAGACCGACAATGGCGTCGCCCTTGCGCGGGCTCTTCGGGTAGCCTTTGGCGGCGAGCACCACCGTGATGACGTGGCGGTCCGCAGGCACCGACACGGCGGTCTCGTCGAGTGAGCCCGCGGCGGCGGAGGCGAAGAGCTCCGCGACGTCGCCGCCCAACATGGGCATCAGCACCTGGGTCTCCGGATCGCCGAAGCGTACGTTGTGCTCCAGCAGATTGGGGGTGCCATCCGGCGCGATCATCAAGCCTGCGTAGAGGACGCCGCGATAGGGACTGCCGTCAGCGGCCATGCCCTCGATCGTGGGTCGGAGCACTTGCTGATGGATGCGCGCCATTAGCTCGGGATCCACCGTCACCGGCGCAAAGGCGCCCATCCCGCCGGTGTTGGGTCCCCGGTCACCGTCGCCCACCCGCTTGTGGTCTCGGGACACCGGTAGCACCCACATGCGCTCGCCGTCGGTCACCGCGTGGACACTCATCTCCAGGCCGCTCAGGCGCTCCTCGATGACGACCGTCTTGCCGGCCTCGCCCAAGGCACCATCCACCAACATCGATCGGGCCGCGGCTTTGGCTTCGTCGGCAGTGCTGGTCACGATGGCGCCTTTTCCGCCTGCCAGGCCGTCGGCTTTCACCACCACCGGGCTTGAGCTCGAGTCGATGGCCTGCTCAGCGGCGGCAAAATCGGTGACGATGGTGTAGGCCGCCGTGGGGATGTCGTGCCGGGTCGCGAAACGCTTCAAGAAGGCCTTCGACCCTTCGAGCTGTGCCGCTGCGCTGCTGGGACCGAAGGCCGTGATGCCCGCCTCGCTCAAGGCGTCGACCACGCCATCGCAAAGTGGGCCTTCCGGCCCGACCACCACCAGGTCGATCCGTTCCTTTCGCGCCAAGGCCAGCACCGGCTTCGGGGTCAGGCTCTCGATGGGCACCCTTTCGATCGGCGCCGCGCCGTCACTCGCGGCCCCACGGATGCCCGCGTTGCCCGGCGCCACCAGCACTAGTTCCACCGAAGGCGAGCGGCTCAGCGCCCAGGCCAGCGCATGCTCTCGCCCACCACCACCGAGCACCAAAGCGCGTCGTCCCATAGCGGGTCGGGAGGTACCATGGCCCGCCGCGCGGTACCATCGGGCAGCCTCGCGAGCGGGGTCGCGTGATCAGTGACCGGCGCAGGGCGGAACGGTCCGCCCGGTCAGGTCGAGCTCGCCGCCGTCAGTCAGCCAGCCGGAGAGCTCGCTGGGCAGATCGTCGAGTTGGTCGGCCAGTGACGAGGCCCAACCCAGGAGCGATGAGGGCCGATCTTGGGGCAGCTTGGCCAGGGCGGAGAGCACCACCGAGTCGACCTCTTTGGGCACCTGCGGAATCAGTGTCGAGACTGGCGGCGGTACGCTGTGGATGACTTCGAGCACCAGGTCACCGAATTCATCGGCCTGGACCACCCGGCGTCCCGTCAGGGCCTGATAGATCACGGCAGCGAAGGAGTACATGTCGCAGCGCTCATCGAGCGGTTGCTGGAGGAACTGCTCAGGGGCCATGAAGCGAGGCGTGCCTACCAAGGCGCCGGTTCGGGTTAGGCTC
The DNA here is from genome assembly GCA_030590865.1 of Myxococcales bacterium. GTDB lineage: Bacteria > Myxococcota_A > Polyangia > Polyangiales > Polyangiaceae > JAPYTK01. The sequence continues at coordinate 8,178 of JAUVCD010000021.1, forward strand.
ACCTCGCCGGACACTTCTTTGGCCACACCGAAGTCGAGGATCTTGACCCTGAAGCCCGCTCCGTCTGGGATGAGGAAGATGTTCTCGGGCTTGATGTCTCGATGAACCAGTCCGGCCTGGTGGGCTGCGTCCAGGGCGGCAGCGCCTTGCCGCAACAGCTCGGCCACTTGGACCGGCTTGCCCGGGCCGAGGTGGCGCAACAGCTGGCCCAGATCGCGGCCCTCCAACCACTCGATGACCATGAACAGGGAACCGTCTTCGATCTCTCCTGAATCGAATACGGCAATCACTCCTGGATGATCGATCCGTGCCACCGCCCGCGCCTCACGGTCGAAGCGCTGGCGGACGGCGTCGTCGTGGAAGTGCTCTGGCTTGATCACCTTGACGGCGACGTCACGGTCCAGACGCTCGTCAAAGGCTCGGTAGACGGTACCCATGCCGCCCTCTGCACAGATCTTCGAAAGCCGATAGCGACCAGCGACTCGAAACGGAAAGGAGCGAGGCGCATCCAGGGCGGTGTCGTCTTCGGTGCAGCGCTCGGCCGTTTGGCTGTAACAGCGACCGCAGCTCGGACAGGTGCGCAACAGCTCGATACCTCGGTCCAGCATTTCTTTTTGTCGCACCCTGCGTTGCTCGGCAGCGGCAGCGAGCTTTTCGCGCAGGCCCTTCAGCTCCAGGGCGCCCCCGAGCTGTCGGGCAAAGCCGTCGATCAATTGGCGGTCCGGCGCAGACCAATCGGCGGTGCCTCCGTAGACGATGGCGGCGCCATAGATTCGGTAGCTCGGACCTCGAACCGGTACGACGGCATAGTCGTCCCGTACCAACTGCCGGCCTGAGCGGGCGACCTGCCGCAGGTCATCGTTCAGCTCGATGGTGGCCCGATCGTTCCGCGGTGGGGTCGGCTCTCCGTGGTGGAACAGGGACACCTCGACGGCGTCAGCACCGATCGCATCAGCCACCTGGATGGCAATCGATGTGCCCCAGGCTGAGACTTGATCGAGGTTGTCTGCTGCGGCATCGGCCAGCTGGGCGATCTGGCCCTGGGCTTGTACCAGCCTCTGGTTGAGGGCTTCGACGTCGTCTTTTGCTTTCTTGAGGGCCAGCTGGGTTTCGATCCGGGCTTGAGCCACCGAGAAGTCGGTGGACTTGGTCACGAAGTCGTTGGCACCCATCTCCAGGGCCTGGACGACGTCTTCGGCTCCGTCTCGGGCTGTGACCATGATCACCGGCAGATCCGCCGGGGCGTGTTGCTTGCGGAGAATCTCGAGCACCTCGAGCCCACTGAGCCCGGGCATCATCACGTCCAGGAGGATCAGATCGAGGCCCTCGCGTTCGATCCGGTCGAGCGCTGCCTGGCCGCTGTCGGCCACCTCGACGTGGTAGCCCCGCTCGCGCAGCTGCTGGGCCAAGACCTCCCGGTTGAGCTCGCTGTCGTCGACGACCAGCAGCGACTTCGGCTCGTCGTCAGCTTTCTGGGCGTTTCGGTCCGGGCTGGAGCCGGTCGACCGGCTGGTCTCTGCCTTGGGGGGCGGTGGCGCTGGCGTGGTGGGCGCACTTTGCGCGGCGCTGCGGTCTGGCCTCGTGATAGCCGTCGAGTCGGCTGGCGGTGGGACCAGCTGGGGGCAAGTGAGGTCGGGCCGCGTGTGGTCCCCCGAAGGGTGATCGTAGAGCCGTGCCATCAGCTCGCGGCCAGCCCGCTCGATCTGGGCAAGCTCGGTGCTGAAGTCGCCGATGCCCTGGGCGGTGGCTCGCTCTCCAAGCCCTTTGCTCAGCCGGATGACGTCGCTGATGGGCTGCTGTAGCTCAGGCTGCAATCGGACCCACCGGTTGGCGCTGGGACCGGCAAGCCCCTGCTCCGTCACGCCGCTCGGGTCGGGGGCCTCCCCGTCCGTCGTGTCTTGCTCATCTTCTGCGCGCTTCTGCGTCACGGTCTTGCCACCTGGGGAAGGGGCCGCGTCGTCGACCGTCAAGCTTGGCTCGAACGCTCCCCCGGAGCGAATGATACCCAAGCTGCCTGCGTCTGAACACCGCTTGGGATGGTCGGCATTCTTGGGGAATCGGGCCGCTCAGGCCGAGGGCGCCCTTTCCGGGTTAGCTCGGCGGCAGCGAAGGGCACTCGCCGGTTCTGTCGCCCTCGCCTAGCAACCAGCCCACCACCACCCGAGTGAGCCAGCGGTTGAAGGCTCTGACCTGGCGGAGCGCCTCGCCTCCACCAAGCAGTGAGCCGATGCCGAAGAGGATCCAGGAGAGCGCATAAAGGATCGGTGCGACCGTCGTCACGAGCACCGGCTCCTGGAGCGTGGCTGCCAGTAGTCCGAGCAGACTGACCACCGGAAAGCCGAGCAAGAGACCCAAGACCACCAGGACGAGGGCTAGCAGCAAACGCCGATCATGTTGGCGTCGAAGCTCGCTCAGGCTCGCGCGCGACGCTATGGCCGAGCGCACGTAGCCTGAACGGTAAAGCTGCCGTCCGATCCACTGCACATCTACTATTTTTGTAGCACATGGTGGATTTGGGGCAATCGGATTCGGGGCCATTGCAAGGCCCTGTTGCCCTCAGCGGCGCCGGCGTCGGAAGACCGTCACGGTGAGCGCGAAGAGCGCTGCCAGCCATGGGGCTGGGGTTTCATGATGGTCTTGGATGGTGCAGGCCGCGCAGCCGCCCCGTGCGTCCTCAGGCGGCGGTCCAGCGGCCGGCGTCGCCGTCTCTTCGTCAAGCTGATCGGCCGGTGGCGGAGGCGCTGGCTGGATTGGCTCGACAGGCTGCTGGGCCATAGTGGCCGCGCAATCTGGGCAGGCGGATCGGACTCGCTCTTTGGCGGCGGCCACCTTGTCGCGGGCGGCGCTACAGCTGGGGCCCGGGGCGAGCTCGCAGAGCCGGTCGGTAGCGCGAATCATCGACTCGAGGGCCAGGCACGCCACGGCACAGTTGCCGGTGGTCAGGGCGAGGACCTCAGCCTCGATCTGTCGCTCCAGCGTCTGGATCTCGACGCTGAGATCTTCCTCTGCTGGCTGCGCCCATAGCTCCGCCCCAACGCAAAGGATGACCAAGAGAGAAGCGAGCGCCACCAGTCTGGCGAGCCGCCCATGCCGACAATGACGTGAACCCACGGGCCAACGAGAGCACGGTCTTGTTCGCCGGTGCAAGCTTGCTCTGCGATCAGGACTCACTCGGCCGGATCGAGCGCCGCGGTGCTCGGGGCACGGCGACTGATGCCGCCAGATAGACTGCCGCTCCGGTCCACAGGAGAGCAGCAAAGCCGATGTGAAGGGCGACCAGGGTGGCTAGCGCTGTGGCCACCACGCTGGCCGCTCCGTTCAAGCCCCAACACCAGGGCACCAGAGCTTCGGCTCGTCGAGCCACCAGCTTGATCCCCAGCGGCATTTGAGAGCCCATCAACAGGCCTAGGGGCGTGATCATCAGCACGGTGAGGGCCAGTCGCAGGACGAATGGCAGACTCACCAGGCGGTCCAGCGCCGGTCCCAGCCCGACCGCATAGCCGAGCAGGAGGGCGACCAGCAACTGAGCTCGCCAGGCGGCGGCGCCACGGGCCCGCGGTCCGTCCAACTTGGCGGTCAGGAGGCTGCCGATGCCAGTGGTCAGGAGCAGCGCCACGAGTACCGTCGAGAGGGCATAGACCGGGTGGCCGAGGAACATCACCAGCTGCTGGACCAGCGCCAGCTCGACGAAGACGAAGCCGCCGCCGAGACACAAGAAGAACGCCAGCGCGCGTAGGCGCTCGAACCGGTCGGGGGCGCCCAAGATGGGCACTCGCCGCACCAACAAGGGGCCCAGGAGGAACACCACGCCCACCACCGTGCTCACCAGCAGCAGGCCAACCAAAGTGAGCAGTCCCTGGTGCTGGGATCGCATCAGCTTCCAATCCCCCAGCACCTCGACCAAGCGGCGGAGCGGCACGGTGTGGAAGAAGAACGGTCGGTCGTCGGTCGGCGGGCTGAGATCGGTGGGATAGTTGGGCGCCACCTGGCGAACGTCTACCGCTCGAGCGATGCGACCACGCAGCTTGGTGCTCGCTCGATCCGGGGCGAAGACCTCATAGAAGCGGTGACGTTTGCAGTGCCGTCGCAGCTTGTGGATCTCTCGGTCGGTCAGCGGTGTGGCCTTGAGCAAGATCGAGGTGCTGCGCTTGTGCCCGCAAGCGAAGAGGTGGTCGGCAGGCTGACGGGCGCCGGTGGCACGCAACCCGGCGACGCTGAGCGCCAGCAGCCGCTCGAATTCCCGGTCCCAGCGGTTGACCAGCAAGGTGCCCTCAGGCTCGAGGTGCTCGATGAAATCGCGGTAGGCCTCGACGGTGTAGAGACTGTTTTCCGACAACGACAAGGCGCCTACCGACGAGGCCGCCCAGGTGTCCACCAGGGAGATGACGATGTTCCGGTACTTGCGCTCATGGCTTCGAACGAAGGAGCGACCATCGGCGACGTGGACGTGCACCTCCGGCCGAGCGAACAGCCGGCCACTGAACTCGTAGTACTTGTCGAGCATCACCTCGTTGACGATCAACGGGTTGATTTCCGCCGCGTAGATGTCCTTTTGCCCGGCTCGCAAGGCGGCCAGGACGTCCCGTCCGCCTCCAGCTCCGATCACCAGCACCGGGCCCTGCCCGCCGTGAAGCACGTAGGCCATCTCGTCGGGGTGTAGCGGTAGCTTGCGCTCTGGCGCCAAGATCGCCGTGGCCGCGCTGGCATCCATGCGCATCCAGGCGACTCCGCGGACGGGTTTGTCCACCGTGATGAGCGCCATCTCGTTCCAGCGCATCAGCTCGACCCGCTCCATCTTGACCCAGCGTAACTCCCTAATTTGGAGCCAGGGCGCGGCCCCGTCCCATCCCAATAGGCCCACCGAGGTGATCAGGACGAGGGCTGGGACCACGAGGCTCGGTGGGCGCTGCTCACGGCCGAAGGGCCCTTTGCGATCCCGACCAGCGATTGCGAAGATGATGCCCGCCAGGGCTGCGATCACCGCCACGATCAGTCCTGCTCGAGGGGCGCCAACCCGCAGCGCAGCCACGGCGGCGAGCCCCCCCGCAGCGGCACCGACCAGATCGAACAAATAGAGGCGACTGATGTCGCTGGTGGCGAAGCGAATGGCTGCGGCGACCACCAACCCACTGAACACGAAGGGTAGGGAGGTGATGAGGTAGGTCGCCGATAGCTGCCCCAGCACCGAGAGGTCGAGCTTCACGATCGGCTTGCTCTGCACCAGATGGTGCATGGCGAAGGCCGCGCTCAGGGCCATGGCGCCTGACAAGAGGGCCAGCCGAGCGAAGAGGCGCGGCGGCCGTGCCAGCGCTGGAATCACGTAGAGCAGCACCCCGCCCAAGCCGACCCCGAAGAGGGACAGCGAAATGGCCAGAAAGGCCAGGTGATGCCCAAGCAGCGCCGAGTACAGGCGGGTGAGCGCGATCTGCAGGATGATGGTGGCCCCGGTGACCAGCGCAACGCCGGCGAAGAGCCCCGGCCTCTGACTCAGTGTCATCCCGCCGAGGCTTACCACGTCCGGGTCCCCACCGACCGCCCACTGCGTTCCGGCCGATCGCCCCGCCACGGTTGCCGGTGTATGACCCCACAGTAGACCCCAGCTCAGGAGACGAGACCATGTCGATCGAAGACGAATTCGCCCAGGCCCAGGATCGGGTCAAGACGCTGCCCGCGCCCCCGGCGAACGACAAGCTGCTCGAGCTCTACAGCTTGTTCAAACAAGCCAAGGACGGCGACGTCCAAGGCAAACGACCGGGAATGATGAACATCAAAGGCCGCGCCAAATACGACGCCTGGGCGGGTCGCAAAGGCACATCCAAGGACGATGCCATGGGCGCCTACGTGGCGCTGGTCGACTCGCTGGTGGGCTAGCTCTCGTCAGCGATTCATCCTCGGCGCATTGATGCTGGGTCACTTCGGCGGTTTGTTGCGACCCTTGCCGGCACCGGGCTTGCCGCCCTGTCGTTTGGGCACGAGCCCGACGGCGTCGATGGCGCTCCACCCCGAGCAGCGCGTCGTGTCGAGCAGTAGGCGGATCTTGGACAGCTTGCGAGGCGTTGAGAGCTCCAAAGAAAGCACCCGTGCCTGGTTGATGCGACCGGTGGTGCCCTCCCACAAGATGGCCGGCTTGGGCCCACTGACGTCGTCGATCCGCACCAGCGATCCGGGATGCAAGGTCTCTACAATGATGACCGAGCGCGCCACGACGGGCTTGGCGAAGCTCACCGTGATCCACTCCTCGCCAGCACTGCTCCCTCGGGATGCCCAGGCGTTGGGGCTGTCCCCGTGCTTTGGGTAGACATCCGGGGGGCCTGTTGCCTTGGAGGCGGCATTCAGCTTGGGTCCGTATTGGGATGAGTAGGCGCTCACGCTGGTGGCCCAGAAGGTCGGCTCGGCGTTCATTTTCGCGACGCTCGCCGACCAGGTCATCATGTTTCCGCCAGCGATGGTTTGGGCGGGACGGGGGAGTGTCGTGCCTGACTTGCGATCGGCTTGGTTGGTGCGCTTTTCCTGGGACTCCCCATCGCTTTGGCTGGCGTTCGTTTCGGATGAGCAGTTCTCAGCGGCTAGGCCCACCCCCACCACGGCGGCGAGGGTGATGGCGAGGACCACCATGAAGGGCTTTGCGGTTCCCCTCGAGCCGCGGCCTGGACGCTTCCTCAGCGACTCGGGCACCGGCCCGGTGGCCACGAGATTGATGGTGTCCACCTCCGACCAGCTACTGCCGAGCCCATTGGACACATAGGCGCGCACGGTACGAATGGGGCGGGGCGGGTTGAGCGGGACCTCCAAGACCATCGCATCGCCACCGGTGAGCTGGGGGTTGCCCTCCCAGATGCGCTCTTCTAGTCCCCCGTTCTTGACGGTCAGCGCAAAGGTTGCGCCAGGCATGCAGGTCTCGAACACCCGAATGGCCCGTGCCGGTGGCCCCTCTGGAAAGTCGACCTCCACCCACTCGGTGCGGCTCTGGCGGGTACCGGGCGCCCAGGCACCCGCCCGGTCGCCACAGCTGGGATAGACCCTGGGTGCGCCGATCAGGGCGTGGGCACCCCACCCGAGTCCGAAGCTCGACGAGGCCCGGGCCGACACCGGCCAGAGGCCGTGCTCGTAACACTGCCAGTCCCGGGTCGCCATTTCGGCCGTCGAGTAACGCCGCGCCTCGCCCACCGCCCGCTTGAACCCATGGAGCAACTCCTCGGTGAGTCCCGGTGCGCTCGCTTGCGTTTGGGCGGTGCTCTGGCCGCGGATCTCGAGCTCCCGACCGCAGTATCCACAGGTCACCGTGTGGCCCGTTTTTTGCGGCGAGAGCGGCCCCCCACAGTTCGCGCAATCGAGCAGTACCGTTTCAGCCATAGGCGCGACGATAGCAGTATTTGGTCACGCCGATCGCCTGGAGCCGCACCACCACCTGGGCCCCGGGAGTTGTGTCGGCCCTAGATTTGCATCTCCCTAGGTGAGAGCCGTCGGGCTCGGTTAGGGGCGCAGGTCATGACTCAACGAACGGACGACTCAACCAGCGCGGGTACGATAGTGGCCCTGTGTCGTAGTGACGGCAAAGGCACGACCAAGACGGCGGTCGACCGAGCGCGCCTCGTGGTTGAGCATGGTATCGAAGGCGATGCGCACGCTGGTGATTGGCATCGTCAGGTCAGCCTATTAGCGGACGAGCAGATCGACCGGATGCGCTCCAAAGGGCTGGAGCTTCCGGCAGGAGCGTTTGGCGAAAACGTCGTCACCCTCGGGCTCGACCTTTCTTCCGTGGCCGTGGGCACCCGCCTGTGGGCCGGCGCGCAGGTCGTGCTCGAGATCACGCAGCGGGGCAAAGAATGCCATGCCCGCTGCGAGATTTACCATCGCACCGGCGATTGCATCATGCCTCGAGAAGGGTTGTTTGCCCGGGTGGTTCGCGGTGGCCCGCTCGCCGCTGGCGATTCTATCGGGATCTTGTGAGTCAGGACGGTGCCGGTCACCCGCCGGTGGCGACCATTGCGCGACCGCCCCAACCACTCACCGAGGAGCACTTCCGGCCGAGCACCTCGTCGATGCGCCGATCCACTTCGTCCAGGGCGCCATGCCGCAAGGGGGTGGCGAGATCTGCCTCATCGGCCTTGCGCAAACACGCTCGCAGGCGACCGCGGCTATCCAGCCGCAGCCTATCGCAGTCCTCACAGAACGGGACCGACACCGGGCTGATGAAGCCTACGACGACGTGCTGGCCGTCGACGACGAACACATGACGACTAGCGGTGCCGTCTCGTCCCAGTGCGCCCACCCACTCGAGTCGTGCTTGCAGTCCGCCCATGGCCTCCTCGGCAGAGAGGAACTCGCGCTCATAGAGTTGGGCTGCCGGCCCGAAGGGCATCAGCTCGATCCAACGAAGCTCGGCCGCGTACTGCGCTGCAAATCTCAGCAGGTCCAGCCGCTCGTCATCAGAGCTGGAGCGTAGCAACACCGAATTGAGCTTGAGCGGAGCGAAGCCGGCCTTCCGAGCGCTCGCGATGCCGGTGGTGACATTCTTCAGGCGAGCCCCGCCGGTGAGCGAGGCAAACCGTGCCTCTGACAGCGTATCGAGGCTCACATTCAGCCTGTCGAGCCCCGCTCGTCGTAACCGCGGTGCCCAGCGAACCAACCTGGCTCCGTTGGTAGTCAAGGCCAGCTCAGCGCCAGGCAAGGCTCGCCTCAAGCCAGCCACCAGTCCGTCGAGCCCCGGGCGTAAGGTGGGCTCGCCGCCACTCATCCGCAGCTTTCTCACCCGCCGCCGTCCATCGATGCGCTCGACGAGACGGAGCATTTCCTCGTCGTCGAGCGGTGTGGCCGTGTCGGCGATCTGCTTGGTTGGGCAGCAATAGGCGCAGCGGAAGTTGCAGCGGTCCGTTACCGAGACACGGAGGTACAGCCCGCCCCCATTGCCAGTCCGCGCACCGAGTCGCCGAGGCAAGGTCGCTATGCCGGCGCCATCAGACACGCCGCTCGCCGTCCGCCCCGTCACCGGCTTCGGGGAGTTGGTCGTGCGACTCCTCGTCACCGCCACGAAGGGCATCCCGGAAGTTCCGGATACCATCCCCGAGCCCTTGCCCAAGCCCAGCGATCCGGCCTGCCCCAAAGAGCAGCAAGACGATGCCGACGACGACTACGATCTGAACCGCGCTAGGTCCCATGAGCTGCCTTCTCCATCGACTATTTTTATGCAGACGGCGTGCCAAGGTCTCTGTGCCGTCATCAGAGGATCAATGTCCGGTCCAAGTGGAGCGAGGCGCCCATTAGCATTGTCAATCCCACCCACCGTAATGGCGGACATCATCCTGGCGCCGAACTGCCGGCAGAAAGCGCCGACCCCTCGGCCCGAGCCCGACAGGCCAGTTGGCCGCAGCGGCGTGGTGCTCGGACCCAACTGGAGCCGCTGCCCTTGCCATAGCTGCTCGAAAACTCGGCGCCGAGCGGCTCTGGGCCCAGCGAGCGTCAGAGGCTGCACTTGGGCACCCATGGTCACGACCGTTCCCGTCCCAGGCATGCTGGTACGGTGTGTGCAATCACTCCCGCCTACCGATTACCCGACCATTGGAGATACTGACTATGTCGACCCACTGCTCTGAAGAGGCGGGCACCACCGAGGCTGCCGAGCCGCCTGATGCCGACACCCGAGGTTCGAGGAAGGCTGACCCGACGAGTCTCGATGAGCTTCAAGGCATGGCCAATGTCTGTCGTCTCGCGGCCCAGCTTTTTCGCCAAGAGCTGACCCCAGCCCAGGTGGCGGCCCTCGGTGCGCGCAGCACGCTCCAATTGCTGTCGGAGAGAGGCTACGACCTGGATACCGCGAAGCTACTAGACCCAGATTTCCTGACCGAGCTCCGCATCGAATACGCTCGCATCTTCATCGGACCGGGGACTCATGTTCTCCCATACGGTTCTATGCATCATCCCGACGATCCCAAGCGCGGCCGGCTCTGGGGAGATACGACGACTTGGGTGCGACGCTTCGTGAAGGACCACGGGGTCGATTTCGGCCGGTCCCACTACGACGGCATTCCTGATCACGTCGGCCACGAGCTCGAGTTCTATGCCCAGCTGCTCGATGCCGAGCACCAGGCCATGCAGGATGGGGAGGAGGACAAGGTCGGCCGCCTGAACCATTCGCAGAAGATGTTGTTAGGCGAGCACCTGTTGCGCTGGATTCCGCCATTCTGTGACAAGGTACGCGAGGCCGCCAAGCTCGATTTCTATAGCGTTTTGGCGCGTCTGACTCAGGACGTCCTGGTGTTGGAAGCCGAGCGGCTCGCCTTGCCTTCGAGCATCGAGGCCTAGGCTCTCGGTCCGAGTCGCAGCGCAACCCGCAGCGGTCGCACAGTGCAGCGGTCGCACAGTGCAGCGCAGCCGCGTGCCCTGAAAGAGGGCAGCGCGGCTGCGAGGTGGCGGCGGGGCCGCCGGACGACCGGCGTGCTCAGGTCACGAGCACGGTCGCGTCGCCGTAGCGAAGGGAACCGCAGATTGGATCCCCAGCATTGGGTAGCAAGTAGTTGCCACGGAAGCCAAAGTTGGTCCACCACAACAGCTCGTTGTCGGGGTCCGCATTGACCTGGGCCACCTGTTCGGTCTCGCTGTAGGACATCGGGTGAGCTTGGCCGGACGCGTAGCGCCCATAGGCCCAGTGACCGAGGGAATGAGAGATGGCGATGACGCCCTCGATGATGGCCTCGGTCACCTTCACTCGGACCTGCATCGAGCCCGTAGCGGTGCCGACCCGCAGTGAGTCGGTAAAGGCCTGGTCGTTATACATCTGCTTGCCAGGGGAGAGCGTGACGGTATCACCGTCGCTGATGCTCAAGGCTGCTGCCGTGGTCGGGTTGATCCAGGCAGGGTTATCGTGCTCAATTTCGGTGAGGTACTTGCAGTTCTGGGTTCTAGAGTGCGTTTGAGCCACCAATTTGAATGTGGTGAGCACCAACTCGTTCGACGCCATCGTGGAAAACTCCGGAATCTTCATCCACAAGGGCAAGCCCGGATAGTGCTTGTCCAGCATGATGCGCGATTCGAGCTCGAACATGCCGCTCTTGTTGAGCTTGTCGGGCTTGAAGCCGACGTAATAGGTGCTGCCGATCTCCTGAGCGACGTAGTGGGTGTAGGACTTGCTGACGTGGCGATAATTGACGCCCTCCAGCCCACCGCCTGAATCGGTGAAGTCAGCGTAACTGCAATTCCAGACCGTGCCGTCGTCCTCCTTGCAGTCGTAGGTGTTGCTGTCGTTGGGCGGCAGGTTGTTCGAGTCATAGACGGTGCCCAAGGTGACCGTCGCGAGGTGCTTGTTGTAAGCCGGCTGGGCGCTCGGGTCCCAGTAGGCGCCCTCGGCCTTCATGAACTCGAAGCCATTGGTGTAGTTGGCCGCGATTCCGGCGTCGTTCACCGCGGTGGTGTCATTGCACGCCGCCTCGACGAAGTTCTCCATCGAACCCACATCGATGACCTTCTGCATCTCAGGTGCGACGCTCACGAGCCGGCTCGCCAGAGCGATCAGCGTCTCCATGAAGTCCTGGGCTTCACCGAGCGGCGCGGTCATCGGCTGGCGAATGTACCACTCGGGGATATGGTCGCCTGAGACCATGTCTTCCCAGCCCCAGCGTTCGAGGTAGTTGGCGTCCGGGAGGATGAGATCGGCGTACATCGATGCCTCGGTGAAGGCCACATCGCTCACCACCAGGTAGGGGATGTAGGTGGTGTCCTTCAAGATGGCGATGTTCTCGAGGATGTCGCCGTTGGCGTAGGCCGGTGTGTAGCAGTAGACCATGTAGACTGCCGGTCCGGTTTGGTTGGCGTCGACCGCCTTCTTGATCTCCTTGAGAACCTGGTGGCTCGCGTGGTGGGTCGGTGCCACATAGGCGCCGTCGTTCTGCACCTTTAGACCTCCGACCGTGTTGCTGGGCGTGCCGTAGGTCGCCTTGTACGACCACTTGGCACCCACGGCTTTCACGCGGCCGCCCTCACGGTCGATGTTGCCGCACATCCCTTCGAGCATCAGCGCCGCGCGCTCGGCGTTCACCCCGTTGGCGTGAGTCACCGTGCCCCGGTAGGTGATGACGGTGCTTCCGGGACTCGCCGCGGCATATTCGGCGGCCAGCTGGGTGATCTTCGCTGCCGGCACGCCGCTGACGGACTGAGCCCAAGCGGCAGTGTAGCCGCCCTGAGGCTGGTCATTGGGGTCCCAGTAGGCAGGCACCAAGTTGTCGGCTCCCAAGACGTCGTTCAAATAGCCGCGAGGATTGGTCAGGAAGTACTCGAGCTTCGCCACTCTGGTCGCGAATGTTCCGTTCTCCGTGTCCAGATCGGTCCAGTCGTTGATGAAGTCGATGCCCGCCTGGGGCATCAGGTTGTTGGTGACGATGTGGTGAGCCATCGCCAAGAGCACCGCGTGATCAGTCCCCACCTTGATGGGGACCCACTCATCCGACTTGGCAGCCGTGTTCGACAGCCGAATGTCGAAAGTATAGAGCTTGGCCCCGTTGCGCATGCCGGTGGTGAGCCGCTGCGAGATGGTCAGGTGGTTGGTGTGTGACACGAATGGATTGCAGCCGAAGTTGAGAATGACGCCGGCATTCTGCACGTCATTGACATCGTAGTGCGCGCCCCACACAAACTCCTGCCCGGTCCACTTGGCCGCCTCGCAGATGGCGGTGTGACCGGCGTAGGTCTTGGTGCCAAAGGCGGGCAGGAAGTAGCTCTTCACGAACTTGGAGTTCGAGGCTTTCATGCGGCCGTAATGGAACATCAACCGCTTGGGATCGAAGGCTGAGTCATTGGGATCGCACAGGGGCTTGAGCCGAGCTTCCAGCTCATCGAGTGCTTCGGTCCAGCTGATGCGCTCATAGACGCCATCGCCCCGTGCCCAGCCTGACGCGCGACGCATTGGGAATAGCAGCCGGTCAGGATCGTAGATCTGTCCGACACCGCCCTGGCCGCGGGCGCAGAGCTTGCCATTGGTCCGGCGCAGCTTGGGGTTGCCTTCGATGTGCTTCAGCCGGCCGTCTTCGACGAAGCCGATGATGCCGTCCCGGGCCACACACTGCCAGCAGGCGCTCGGTACCGCCACCCGCTCCTGTCCCGTGGTGGGTGAGTAGTCGGTGCCGGTCCCGTCGACGACCGTGCCGACGAGGGTGTTGTCGAAGTCGACGGTGCAGTCGTCGCCGCCGCCGCCGCCGGTGCCACCGCCGATGCCCCCGGTGCCACCGCCGCCGGCACCGCCACCCCCGGTGCCGCCGGTGCCGCCGGTGCCGCCCGGTCCGGGACCGGTTCCGGTCTCGTCATCGTCACAGCCCAGCAAGGCCGAGCTCACGGCGAAGAGGGCTCCACCTAGCCCGAGGGTGGCCAGGCTGCGCCGGTTGAGGCGCCGAGCCTCCTGGCGGACGGCTCCTGTCCCGGGTTCGTCTCGAGTCGAAGCGACTGCGTCATCTGCTGAGTGCTTGTCCATGGGTTGCTCTTTCGTCACGTTCCTAAGTCCTTGTCTGCTGGCCTTGTCTGCTGGCCTTGTCTGCTGTCGTTGGCGATTCGGCGTCAGGCGATGACCGTCTGCAGACCGGCTTCCTTCCGCGGCTCATCGCCGTCGGTGTAGGCCGTTTCGTTGAGACCGATGTAGAAACACCGCGGCTCGGTGCCCTCGCTCAGCAGCACTCCGACGGCGCCGTCGTTGGCAATGGCGCTCTGAATCGGCCCGTTGGGATCGTTGAAGTTTCCGATGATGCGGGCCTCGTGCGGACAGGTGTTCACACAAGCAGGCACGACGCCGTTCTCCAGACGCTGGACGCACTGAGTGCACTTGTCGGCGGCCCCGCGGCCGGGATCCCCGCCGGCCGCCTTGACCGGGTCGAGGTAGCGGGCCTCGTAGGGACACAGAGTGACGCAGGCCCCGCAGCCGACGCAGCGATCCTGATCGACCATCACCAGGCCATCTGGGCGCTGATAGGTAGCCCGGGCGAAATACTCGGCAACGTCGCCGTTGGGGAAGTGCATGGTGGCCTGGGTCGGCTCGACGGGGCAGCCTCCGAGGCAAGGCGGGTCGGCGCAGTGATTGCAGAGCCAGGGGACGAAGTCCCGCGCCGCGGCGGGGTAGGTGCCCGACTCGTAGGTGATGACCCCATTTCGGAAGTAGCCGAGGCGCACATCGTTTTCGGTCTTGCAGGCCACGGCGCAGGACTGACAACCGACACAGCGGGTCAGGTCAATGAGGAAGGCCCAGCGAATCTCGCTGTCGTCCTGATTGGGGTAAACCCGCGGTGAGTCGTCGGGGCATGCGGCGAAGGCCTTTGACGAGATGGCGGCGACACCCGCGACGGCGCCGACCGCTGCCGTCCCCTGGAGGAAGGCTCGCCTGGACGGCGCGAACTCATTTTTTGTTACGGGCAGTTTCTTGGTCATGCGTCAGTCTCCTACTCGGAAGGGCGGCCTGCGGCTTATGGTGGACCCACTCGAGCGGTGCCGCCGAGCTGGAGCCCATTTCCCGGTTGGGGCTATGCAGGCGGCGTGCCATATCGGTCCGATCTACGCAGCGGCGTTTGGCAGTATCGCTGTCGTGCTGAATGGCCGTGTGCACGTCCGCTCCCAAATGCGTGCGGGGGTCGGCTGGCAAGCCTCAAAGCCCCCTACTAATGGCTCACTGCACTCATGATGCCATTGGGGCAAATGCTGCAATAGCGCAACTTGGACTGAGTTATTGCGCCCTGACTGGGCAACCATCACCAATAAGCGGGCGCCGAGTCCGTAAGAAATACGGATAGTGCGCCTCAAGTGCGCATCAGGCCGTTATCGATGGCGAAGCGCACCACCTCGGCTCGGTTGCGCAAGCTCAGCTTCGCCATGATGTTCGCCCGGTGGCTGTCCACGGTGCGGCGGGATATCGAGAGGCGGCCTCCGACTTCGGCATTGGTGTAGCCCATGGCGAGCAGTCGGCACACATCCGTCTCTCGGCGGCTCAAGGTCTTCAGCCGCCCGTGTTTGGGCGAGGTCGGTCGGCCCACGTAGGAATCCACGACGTGACTCACCAGCGCCCGGTCGACGAAATGAGACCCTTGGGCGGCGAGGCGTACGGCTCGCACGACGTCGCTGGCGTCAGACTTCTTGGTCACATAGGCCCGCACGCCGACCTGTAGCATTTCCCGAAGGTAGTATTCGTCGTCATGCATCGTGAGCACCACGATGGCGAGGTGCGGACAGGCGACCAGGGCCGCCTCGGCGACTTGGGGGCCCGACAATCCGCCAGGGAGACTGATGTCGAGCAGGAGCACATCGACGGCCGAGCGGGCTAGCGCCTCGAGGGTCTCTGGACCGGTGCTGGCCTCAGCGGTCACGTCCAGATCCGTCTCCCGCTCCAGCAGGGCTCGCACCCCAGCACGAAAGACAGCGTGGTCGTCAGCCAGGAGCACACGGAGGGTCATGTCTCGTTTCCTCGGAGCGGGATGGAGGCGCGGACGGCGGTTCCCATGCCAGCGCTGCAGTCGAAGACGATGCGCCCTCCGATCAAGGAGATGCGCTCTTCCATGCCCAACAGTCCCAGGTGGGTTCCCGGCGGGTCCTGACGGGTCTGCTGTCGATCGAAGCCCACGCCGTCGTCCTCGACGAGTAAGGCGATCTCTGCAGGGCGACGGAAGAGCAAGACGCTCGCCTGGGTTGCGCGAGCGTGGCGAACCACGTTGTGGACCGCCTCTTGGGCGACCCGGTAAAGAACGGTTTCGACGTCACGGGGCAAGCGGGGCTCGCTACGGGTGGCACCAACGTACTGGAAATCGATAGGCAGGGAGGCCGAGTCGGCGACCTCTTGAACATGCCGTGCGAGCGCCAGCTCCAAGCCATGGTCGGTGAGGATCGACGGCCGCAGGCCCCACGCGATGCGGCGTGCCTCATCGATGAGGTCGCGGATCTGACGCTCCAGGCGCTCTACGAATGCGTCGATCTGGGAGGGCTGGCGGCCGGCGGCTTGCAGCTCCAACAGGACCGCCGAGAGTGACTGGCCGAGCTCGTCATGGAGATCCCGGGCGATGCGTTCACGCTCATCCTCCTGGGTTGAGATGATTCGACGGATCAACTCTTGCCGCGCGGCATCTTTCGCTCGCACTTCCTCGCGCTGCTCTTGGAGTGCGGAGGTCATGCGATTGAAGGCGATCGCCAGCAAGCCGATCTCATCCTGCCCGTGAGTCTCTGCCCGAACGGTGAAGTTCCCGTTGGCGACCTCCCGGGTCGTCATCTCCAACCGGTGAATCGGTCGGACTATGGCGACCGTCAGCAGCAGCGCCAATGCCACCCCAAGCAGGGCGGACCCTGCCAAGGCCCAGCGGACAGTGCGGGTCATGGCCCCCATCTCTTCCATGATGCCTTGGTCGCTGAGCCCCACCCGGATGTGGCCGGCACTGCCGTCGAGCACGGTGATCGCCCCGTCGAAGAGGTAGCCCTGTGGCCCACGGAAGACGACGAGAGTCCCGCTGGAGGATGGCGCTGCGCGGGAAGGTTTCAGTAGGTCTGGTGGGACCCCGCCAGCGTCGAAGGTGTGGGCGACGATCTGATGGTCTGGCGCCAGCACAAAGGCGTAGCGGATGTCGGTGTTGCTCGCGACCGTCTCACGCAAGATGGTGCGGGTGGCGTGGAGATCGCCGATCACCAGGGGCCTCTCGAGGCGAGCCCGGAGCGACTGGGCGGTCGACAAGGTGACCCGTTCGAGCTGACGACTGAAGACGACGGCCATCTGCGACTCGAGGCAGCCGATGGTCACCGTCCCAAACAGCACCGCCACGACCGCCCCGACGCCGAGGATCTTTGCTCCAATGGAGATCGACGACAGCTGCCAGAGCAGCCATGCCCAACCTCTTGCCAACACCCGGCCGATCCTCATGGGGTCTGGCTCCCCTCGTCGACGAGCTTCCGGACGGCGTCCCAACTTTCGGGCTTGGGCACGACGAAGCGGTCGATTCGCAGCGATGTGAGCACCGCTTTGCCGCCAGGATCCAGGTGCATTTGGGTCATGGCGTCCACGATGCGCGTCCGTAGCTTCGGAGCGATGTCGGGGTGCACGACCATCGGTGGCATGCCGAACTCCGGCGACTTTGCGATGACCTTGGTTCGAGCGGCCAAGTCGGGCTCTGCATCGGCCAGATGCTCGTAGACGAGGCTATCGACAGCCGCGCCGTCCACCAGTCCCCGAGCGGTGGCTCGGACCGAGCGGTCGTGGCTCCCGGTGACGACGTGCTCACTGAAGAAGCGACCTGGATCGAGGCCTTGCCGGCGCAGCAGTTGGGCCGGGTAGAGCCAGCCTGTGGTCGACAACAAATCTCCCGACCCAAATCGAGAGCCGCGCAAGTCGAGCAGCGAGGCGGCGTGGCTCTGGCTTGGGACAATCAGGAAGGAGCGGTACACCGTCACGCCGCCTACGACGGGCACCACAATGGCCTGCATGCCAAAGTCGCGTTCCCCCTGAACGAAGGCGTTGGTACAAACGAATGCGACGTCGCATTGCCGCAAACGGACCAGCGCATTGGTCTCCGAATAGGACGACCTCAGCAGCAGGATCCCCTCTCTGCCCAGCGCGTCGCTCAGGTAGTCGACCAGGCCGCGGTAGAGCCCGAGAGAGGCTTCGGGAGAGATAACGGGCGCTACGGCGACCCGCAGTGGCGCGGCGGGCACGGTGGCGTTGAGCCCGGCAGAGGAGGGCGCTGAACTGGCCGATGAGGGGCCGAAGCTGGCGGTGGGTGCTCCGGCGAACAAGCTCTCGAGCCCGCTGGGCCTGAGGGAAGCCAGCGCCACGCCGGCCAAGGCCACGACCACCAGCACCGCTGCCGCCGGCCAATACCCAGCGTGGGTGGGGCGCCCTGACGGTCCGTTGCTCCCGACAGCGCGTGATTTTGCTACGAAATCCGCCACCACCAAGCCTTCACTCGAGTCAATCGGCTCGCCAGCAGATCTGGCCCAGCCATCCTCTCCCCTCTGAATCCATGTCGCCCCGCCACCGCTGCTCCTGCGTCACGGGCCAGGGTGTTGATGTCACAGCACCAGTGATGGGACGGACGCGCCAGGTGTAGAGAGAGGCAAGCGGCATGCCGACGTCGACGGCCTTCTCGCCTGGCGCTGGGCTGCGAAGATCGATTGATTGGGGCACGAGCCTGGGGCCCCATATCCGATCGAACCGCGGAATATGACAGGGGGTTGGGATGCCAGACGGCAGCCGGTTCGCCACGCCGTCTGGCCGCGACCGGTGGTCGGTGCAGCGCGGTGGTTTGTTCCAGCCGGCTGCGGTGCCGAACAATCGGCACCAGGCGCCGAAACCGCAGCTGGTCTGACCACGGGCGGCGAGCCCGGTGAGCACCGTCGAGGATTGAATTTGAAGGGATCGCCAGGCTGACTTCAAGCGCTTTTCACACCCTTCCCAGGGGCCGCCCGCAGCGGGTCTCGTGACAGCTCACCGCCAAGCGCGCCGGCGGCGTGCATCGAGGCGACAACGGGGGTAAAAGGCCCGGACCCAAGCGCCCGAGTCGAGGGTGCTGGCGGAACGCAAGCTGGAGGCCCCATGTCCAAGACTGTCCTGATTGGCACTGTCAAACCGTTTTCCCCCAATGCTCGCGACCAGGTCGTCGCGGTGTTCGAAGAAGCTGGCTACACCGTTCGGGTGCTCGAGTCCTACGCCGCCCAAGCAGACCTCGTCGCTGCCGTTGCAGACGTCGATGCGATGGTCGTTCGGAGTGACAAGGTCGACACCGAAGTTCTCGATGCGGCCAAGCAGCTCAAGTTGGTGGTCCGCGCGGGCTCTGGCTACGACGCCATCGACTGCGCTGCGGCCAAAGAGCGGGGCGTGGCGGTGATGAACACCCCCGGTCAGAACGCCAATGCCGTGGCCGAGCTGGCCCTGGCGATGATGGTCTACGTGGCCCGTGGCCAGTTCAATGGCAAGCCGGGGACCGAGCTGCGGGGCAAGACCCTGGGGATCCACGCCTTTGGCGCCGTGGGCCGGGCGGTCTTCGAGATCGCCAAGGGCTTCGGCATGGAGGTGCTCGCCTATGATGCCTTCGTGCCGGCCAGCGACATCGAGGCGGCTGGGGCGACCCCGGTGGCGACGGTCGAAGAGCTCTACCAGCGCTCTCGCTACGTCTCGCTGCACGTGCCCAACACCGACCAGACTCGCAACAGCATCGGCAAAGCGCTCATCTCGCTGATGCCTGAAGGGGGCACGCTGGTCAATACGGCTCGCAAAGAGGTCATTCACGAGCAAGAGTTGGTCGAGATCCTCACCGAGCGGTCTGATCTGCGCTACGTGACCGACATCGCGCCCTCTGCCGAGATCAAGGCGGTGCTCGAAGAGAAGCTGGCCACCCAGGTCTATATGACCCCCAAGAAGATGGGTGCCCAGACCGCCGAAGCCAACGTCAACGCCGGCACCGCGGCGGCCCGGCAGATTGTTGGGTTCCTCGATCGCGATGAGCGGGTCAACATCGTCAACGATTGACCCTGCCGTCACCGGTTTCAATAACGTCTGGTAGGGGGAACCCAGCCATGGGTCTGTTTGGTAAGAAGAAGGCCGGGCCGGGCGGCGACTCGGCAGTCGAGACCAAGATGGTGTGGTCTCGGGACATGCGGCTGCGCGTCGCCGCGCCCACCGGGGGGGGCTGGCGCCTGATGGAGGCCGGGCAGCATGGTGACGGGCTGCTCGCGGGCATGAAGTGCATGCGCGGCACTCCGCCCCAGGCGCTGGCGCTCGACGCGCGGGTCTATGCCGTGCCCGAGGGCCGGCGCTCGACGCCCGAGCAACTGGCCGAGCGGGATTGGAAGGTCCTCTACCTGAAGACCATGTTCGCCGAGATCGAGTCGCTCTCGGCGGTGGTTGCTGACCATCCCAGCGGCAGCCCTGGCTGTGAGCTGACCATCGTCGGTCGCTGTCGTGAGCCGGACCAACCGATGCGCTTGCGGGAGTGGCACATCCCGGTGGGTGACAAGCTGCTCGTCTTGACCGCCGCCGGGGCCCCAGAGCAACACCAAGCGAGCGGCAAGGATGTCGACTTCTGGTTGATGAATGCCTTGCTCGGATCGTGACCAGCGGAGAACGAGTCGAGATGAGCGGCGCAGCAAAGCGGTCTTCCTGGGACGAATATTTCATGAGCATTGCTCGCGAGGTGGCGTCCCGGGCCACCTGTGATCGCAAACAGGTGGGCGCCGTCATCGTTCGGGATCGCTGCATTCTGGCGACCGGGTACAATGGCTCGATGAGGGGCACCGAGCATTGCGATGAGGCAGGTCACATGATGGAGGACGGCCATTGCGTGCGCACCATTCACGCCGAGGCCAATGCCATCATTCAGGCCGCCCGACACGGGACCAGCATTGAGGGATCAGACATCTACATCACCGCCTCCCCCTGCTGGCAGTGCTTCAAGATGCTGGTCAACGCCGGGATCCGACGCATCGCTTTCGGTGAGTTCTACCGGGATGAGCGCATCTTCCGCTTCGCCGACGAGCTCGGCATCGAGCTGGCCGATCTGAGCGGCACGCCGAGCACTCAGGGCGCCGGGCGGTAGCAGGCATTCGAGGTCTCGACCGGCGGCTTGTCCAGCTCGTAGCGCTTCCGTCGCGCTCGGATCCAGCGAAGCCAATATTGACAGGCCTCATTCTTGGACCATTGCGCGCTCGGCGGACGGTGGTCGAGCAATCGCACCAGCACCGCTTGGGCATTGACCGAGAAATGGTCGGCCCCAGCGATGGCTCGCACCAGCTCCCAGGTCTGCTTCTGGCCGAGCCGCGGCACTTTGTAGCCCCCAGCCTTGAAGCCCGTAATGAGCCAGGCGTCGCGAGGTGCGCCCCGGCTGCGTCGCCAGGCCGCGCGCCACCGCTGTAGCCCCTTGGTGCGTGTCCCTGGCGACGCAGAGGCCCAGCTCACGCCGTAGCTGAAGTTGGTGATCATCCGCAGCGCCCTGCCGACCTGGGCGCGGACCGTTGGGTCGCGGTCCTCGAGCAGATCGACGAGGGCAGGGACCAGCTCCAGGCGCCGGCTGTCGCTCGCCGCTTCGATGGCGGCCAGCTGCACCAGCCGGGTTGGATCAATGGGGTCCGAATCGAGCAGCCTATCGGCGAGCAGCGCGCTGAGCCGGTCCAGGGCGTGGGGCTCAGCTCCGGCGGCAGCATCGAGCAGTCGAGCGGTGCGGATCGCTCGGGACAGGGCTGCCGCCGTGTCGGGCAGGACACTGAGCAGGGCTGGGCCACGCAGGATGGTGGCGGTATCGAGGGCCCGCAGCAGCCGATCGGGCTCCCGATCGGGCTGCCCGACGGCCGCGGCCAAGAAACGGCCGGCACCGGCGCCACCGAGGGTGCCGATCGCCTG